>JBFWYJ010000020.1:0-18494 GCA_050186555.1 Bacteroidia bacterium | reverse complement strand
ATCCAAATGTCACTCCAACTCTTACAAGTAACATTATCTCCCCACCACTGATGAGCTAATTCATGGGCGTCTAAATAATAATCGAAGAAACCAAGACTGGTCATCGTCTGATGTTCCATTCCTCCGCTAAAAGGAGCCATACAATGCCCATATTTCTGCTTATAGAATGGGTACATGCCGTACAATTTTGAGTAGAAGTCCAGTTGCTGTGGAGTTTTATCCAATTGGATTTTTTGTCCGTTGATAAATACAGGACTATTAATCGCATTATCATAAATGTAATTTTGAATCATGATTGAATCATTGCCAATATAAAGTGGCTTGGCGTAGAATGTATATTCCTTATATTTTGCAATTGCTACAGAGATTAAATAGTAATTAATCATGTGCCTGTTTTTCCATTCATATCTCTTTTTATTTCCAATAACAGTTACATTCTCTACTAAGCCATTTGAACCTACTTTATTTGTTGAATCTGTAGTAACAAAAACCCAACTAGAATCTATTTTGTCTGTCAAGATTTGTTTACACGGCCACCAATGATAAGCCGCATGGGCCTCACTCAAACTCCAACTTACTTGATTACCCCAGGCACCGCTTGTTCCATTACTGTATCCATTGCCAATTGCTGCACCACCAATGGGCGCCGTTCCTTTATAATAAATTGTAACCGTAAATGATTGTCCATTTGGTATCGGAGCAGTGGGCTTGATTTTTATTGCGCTGTCTTGTGCCGTATGGGACATTAAAACACCATTAAACCTAATAGAGTCGATAGAATGGTTTTGATGTAAAACACACATGAACGTATCCATAACGCTTGCAGTTACTGTTGCCACTGTTGTTACACCGCCTTTTACGAATTTGTTTGTTCTTTCCAACTCCAGATTAAGATGTACAAACTTCACGTCATATTCCAATTCATGATTAATAGCTGGGCTCAAGCTTCGTTCATGATATTGACTTAAAATCAATTTTTTCGTGCTTTGAATTTTAGCTTTTGAACATAAATGTTCTTGTGATTTTACAAAAAACCCTGTAAATAACAGGATAGCGACAATAAATCTAGACATGGGATTAATTTATGCAAATTACTAAAAAAATCATTCAATTGCTTAATTTTGCAGCCATGATAAGCTACAACCCAAAAGATTGGTTTAAACTTATAACCCAGTTTCGTAAAAACGACACCTTTGTACAATTAATTCCATCAATGCTGGGTATTGGCATACTAAGTGCTATTGTTGTTTTGTTAGAACTTTATGTTTGGCATTGGTCATATAAAAATATAACTGTTGTTCACTCCATATTGGGGTTTGTATTATCAATGCTTTTAGTTTTTAGAACGAATTCTGCTTATGACAGATGGTGGGAAGGAAGAAAGCTTTGGGGGAATTTGGTTAATCAATCCAGAAACCTTAGCATTAAAATTAATTCTTATTTAAAAGAGAAAAATGATAAACAGCAAATTGTCGATTTGATAAATCATTACAATTATTCGTTAAAAAATCATTTGAGAGGAAAAAGATATGATTCAGAAAATCCGGAACTTTCTGCGGAGTTAAAAAGTGAATTAGCAACTATTTCACATATACCAAATTACTTTGCTAATATCCTTAATAGAAAACTGGTTTCATTAAAAGAAAAAAACGCATTAACAGAAATGCAACTGTTATTATTGAACACAGAGTTTGTTGCGTTTACAGATATTTGCGGAGCATGTGAAAGAATTAAGAACACACCTATACCCTATTCGTATAATATTTACTTAAAGAAAATAATCTTTTTATATGTTATCACATTGCCTTTTGCATTTGGTCCGGAATTTGGCTTCTTAACTGTTTTCATTTCAATGATTGTGTTATATGTATTTGCAAGTATTGAATTAATTGCAGAAGAGATTGAAGACCCTTTTGGCGCGGATGACAACGATTTACCTTTAGATGATTTGTGTGAAAAAATAAAAGCTAATACCCAAGAAATTATTTCTAAATGATACAAAACGATTTACTACTCAAAGCAGCAAATGGCGAACATGTTGAGCGTGCTCCAATATGGTTAATGAGACAGGCAGGCAGAGTGCTGCCGGAATATAGAGCAACTAGAGCTAAAGCAAAAGATTTTATCGACTTTGTAAAAAATCCTGAGTTGGCAGCAGAAGTTACTATTCAGCCGGTAGACATATTAGGCGTTGATGCTGCAATTATATTTAGTGATATTTTGGTAATTCCTGAAGCTATGGGATTGCCTTACCAAATGATTGAAAGCAAAGGTCCATGGTTTGAAAACACAATCAAAAATACAAACGATGTAAAAAATTTAAAAGTAGCTGATGGCAACGATCTTAATTACGTCATTAATGCGATTGAACTTACCAAATCACAACTAAATAACCGCGTGCCTTTAATTGGTTTTTGTGGAGCGCCCTGGACTATTTTATCCTATATGGTAGAAGGTAGTGGAAGCAAAACTTTTAGCAAAGCAAAAAAATTATTATATACAGAACCAAAAACAGCGCATAAGTTGCTTGAAAAGATTACTTTAAGCAGCATCAATTATTTACAAGCTCAAATTCAGGCAGGTGCTAATTTAATTCAAGTGTTCGATTCTTGGGCAGGTGTACTAAATGAAAAACAATACAAGGAATTTGCTATTCCATACCTTAAGCAAATTACAGATGCTATTAAACCTTTAGCTCCGGTTACAATTTTTGCAAAGGACGCACATTATGCAATTCCCATGATTTCTGAAACAGGCTGCAATACGATAGGCCTTGATTGGACTATGAATATTAATGCCGTAAGAAGTATTACAAAAGACCAATTTACTTTACAAGGAAATGCAGACCCTTGCTTGTTATACGCAGATGAAAATACAATTGAAGTCGAAACAAGGTCAATGTTAAAAGCATTTGGCAAACAACGATACATCTGCAACTTAGGTCACGGCCTTTACCCTGACATAGAAAAAGAAAAAGTAAAATTCTTTGTTGATGTCGTTAAATCATACAAATATGATTAGTAAAACTTAATTGAGTATTCACAATTAAATTTTTCCTCCACATTTAATAAGATAATTCCTTCTTTATCTTTCAATTCTCCTGTCGTATCTACAGAGTCTGCAATACCATACCAGGGCTCCAAACAAACAAAATTCGAATTGCCTTTCTTAGACCAAACTCCGAAATACGGCCAGTCTAGACAACATATCTCAACTCCTTTATTAGATTTTGATGAAAATAGTTTAAGTTTATTAATCTGATTCCCCTCCATTATCAATGCGTCCGAATTAAATAAAGAATGGTTCAAGTCAAGTCTTCTTTTCTTTAAAAGAACTTCTACTTGTTTACCATTTCTTAATCCGTCTGTCAGCAATGAAAGTTTCAATTTGTCTAATTCAAACTCAAGAAAATAGTCTTCAAACTTTTCAAGATTTTCATTTAAAGGCACATTAAATCCCGGATGCGCACCGATACTAAAATATAACTGTTCACTAGACTTATTTGTGATTTCATATAAGCATGTTAACTCATCATCTTTCAGAACATACGCAATTCTTAGTAAGAATTCGAATGGATAATTTTCAAAATTTGATTTATTAGTTTCCAATTCGAATATTACATGGGTGGCAGAATTTTCTATCACCTTAAACTTTGCATCACGAGCAAATCCGTGTTGACTTAATGAAAAAGGTTTATCATTTAGAAAATATTGATTGTTTTTTAGCTTCCCGACTATTGGAAATAAAACCGGCGCATGTCTAGGCCATATATTTTTATCTGCTTGCCAAATATACTCAAGACCATCCTTTATGGCACTTGTGATTTCAGCGCCTTTAGTTGAAAAGCAAATTTTAACAGAATCTGAAATCAATTCTATCATTACAGAAACATAATGCCTTTTATTTTGGCTGCCTCTTGATACACTTGAATAACTTCGTCTGAGCTCATAACAACCTGCTTAGATGTGATACTAATGTACTTACCATTTTCACTTTCTTTTGTATGAATTTCTGCTTGCTCATGAAAAAGGCTTTCAACTAATGCAATCTTTCTATTATCTGCTTCCACAATAAATTTGAACATATATACAGCAGGAAAAATTGTTGTCTCTTCTAACTTTTTCTTAAAATTATTTAAATCCTCTTCCGTCATTTTACAGCAAAAAAATGTGTGTAAATCAAAAATAAACCAAAAACAATTAACAAACTACCGGTACAATAATTAATGATCCGCATGATTTTTTCGGTCAGATATCTCTTTATTTTACCGGCTAATTTTGCTTTCAAAATTTCCACCCCCCAAACTAATCCTAATGTTATACCGAAATAAATGAACATTTTAGTATTCGAATAATCTAAATCTTTACTTACTGCCGTAATATTACCTAACCATAGTACCCAAACTGCGGGATTAACCAGGTTCAAGAAAAAACCTTGTAAAATTAATGAGGTGCTTGATGGCCCTTTTAACATAATTGTTTCATTAGAAGAGGCTACTTGTTTTTTAAAATAAAATGCGCCAATAACTATTAAAATAATTCCTGCTAATATTCCCATGAAGTGTTGGTTCTTCTCATCCTGAATCATTTTCGTTGCACCAAGATTTATTAAGTAAATAACTATAGTACAAACAAATAAATCACTAAGAATAACGCCAGTTGCCAATAAAGAGCCCGCTCTTGAACCATATTTAATGCTGATATTGAGTAACGCGAAAAATGCTGGCCCAAATGAAAATGATAATAATAAGACAATTATTATTGTTGGATATATTAAATTGATTATCATTTTAAAAGCTCTTCTCTTTCAAGAAAAGCAATCCATTCATTTAAATTCTTACCTTTTAAAACGCGAGGGAACTTACTTTGTCCTCCTAGTTTATTTTTGCTAGCTAAAAAATCTATAAATGTCTGATTAGGCAAAACTTTAACAACAACAGATTTTAAAGCGTGTTCCCTTTCTGTTTTATAGTCATCATTAAGCACTTTTAAATACTCATCAATTGTTTTTGCTAATGTCTCTTCACTTATAGATTGATTAGTGCCAATAAACCATTGGTGAGCAAATAATCCTTCATGAGGCAAACCGACAACACAAAATTCATTTATTTCAATTCCCAAATCAGCGGCAGCCTTTGCAACAGCCATATTCATGTTGTCTACGCTCAAATGTTCTCCACAAAGACTAAGAAAATGTCTTGTTCTGCCTGTTATAATCAATTCGCATCTAGTCAAATCCGTAAATTTAATTGTATCACCAATTAAATATCTCCATGCGCCAGAAGTATTACTTAGTAGTAAAGCGTATTCCTGATTCTCGACAACTTCGCCAATATTATAGGCTTTAGCCGTGGGTAACAAATTTCCGTCTGCATCAAAATTAACTTCATCAAAAGGAACAAACTCAAAATACGTTTTATTATCCGTCAATAATCTCATTGCTTGGTTTTCGTTAGGCCGTTCTTGATATGCAATGAAGCCTTCTGAAGCCATATATGTATCCAAATAATGTATTGGTTTACCGCATAATTTATTTATGCTATTCTTATATGGGGCAATTGAAACACCACCATGCACATACACCGCTAAATTTGGCCATATATCATGTATAGTATTAACATTATAATGCTTTATTATTCTTTCAAATACGATTAATATCCACGCTGGAACTCCGCAAACAAAACCTACATCCCAATTTTTTGCATTATTTACGATTTCATGTAATTTGCTTTCCCAAGACTCAAGAGATAATATATTTCTTTTTGGTAATGTAAAATTCGAAAACCATCTTGGCTGCGTTCCGGTTGTTATGCCACTTAAATCTCCGCTAAAATATGTTCCATTGAATTTTAAATTCGTGCTACCTCCGATAAAAAGAATTTCTTTTTCGTACTGAGATTTAGGAAAGTTGAAATGCTTCGTAGACAACACTTGCTTTAAAGTGCCTTTATGTATCGTTTTGATTAATTCTTTTGTTACCGGCAAATGTTTAGATGCAGATTCTGAAGTCCCGCTACTTAGTGCAAAGTAACTAATCTTACCCGGCCAGCAGATATTTCCTTCACCTTTAAGCGTCCTGTGCCACCATTGATCAAAAATAGATTGATAATCAAAAATAGGAACCCTTTCTCTGAATTTTTGAATTAGGTCTTCCTCCAAAAGTAATTTACTAAAGCCATATTTCTTTCCGAATTCTGTAAACTCGGCTTTAGTGATTAGCTTTCTTAATTGACGTTCTTGCTGCTTGTAATAATTATTTCGTTCAGGAATTCTACTCCTTAGTTTAATAGCACTTCTTATTATAGTTCCAACTATTGGCATTTCTATTTAAAATATCTGAAATCTTGATTCTTCTTTATTGCTTTTACAGAATGGTAGATTAAATTGATAACATTTTCTACGTCTTCCTTATGAACAGACTCAACTGTGGTATGCATATACCTTAAAGGCAAACTAATTAATGCGGAAGCAATACCATCAGTTGAATAAGCAAAGGCATCTGTATCTGTTCCTGTAGACCTTGAAGCCGCCTGTCTTTGAAATGGTATTTTATTTTTATTAGCTGCATTAATAATTAATTTTAAAACATTATTCTGGACTGCAGGAGCGTAACTCAACACCGGCCCTTTCCCACATGCTTGGTCACCACTGCTTATTTTGTTCATCATTGGGGTTTGCGTACAATGACAAACATCAGTTACGATTGCTACGTTAGGATTAATTCTTCTTGCAATCATTTGAGCTCCATACAAACCAACCTCTTCTTGTACTGAGTTCACAATATATAAGCCAAAGTCTAACTTATCCTTTCTCTCCTTTAGCAGTCTGGCAACCTCTGCAATCATAAATCCGCCAATACGATTATCCAGGGCTCTGCCGGTATAATATTTATTATTCAATTCTATTAACTCATCCTCATATGTAACTACACATCCTACATGAATTCCTAATTTTTCAACCTCTTTATCACTCGAACAGCCACAATCCAAGAAAATATTTTTCAGAGACGGTGCCTCTTCTTTGCCGGGCTCTCTCACATGGATAGCCGGCCAACCAAATACTGCTTTTACAATTCCTTTTTCTGTATGAATGTTCACTCTTTTTGAAGGGGCTATTTGGTGGTCACTTCCGCCATTTCTTCTCAGATAGATAAAACCGTCCTTTGTAATATAATGAACGAACCAACTTATCTCATCTGCATGCGCTTCAATAACTACTTTATATTGCGCTTTTGGATTGATTACTCCTACTGCAGTGCCATAAGTATCAACGAAATAATCATCTATGTATGGCTTTATGTAGTTTAGCCAAATCTTTTGCCCTTCAGATTCGAATCCCGTAGGAGATGCATTGTTTAAATAATCAAATAAAAATTTCTTTGACTTTTCATTAATAAGTGTGTTTTTCTTTGCCATAAATTTTGAATCTGCTCAAGTTATATATTATTTAATAATTTAGAAAACATTACTTGTTATTGTACTCATTCATACATCGTTGCAGGCCGACAGAAACAAATGATTTTATTGCATCTGCTGCAATTTTAATTCTTTCCTTTAATGATGCTGCCTCTTCTTCTGACCATTTGCCTAGTACATAATTTACTTGTCTTCCTTTCGAGAATTCATTCCCTATTCCAAATCTTAGTCTTGGATAATTTGTAGACTTTAAAACGTCTTGAATGTCCTTCAATCCATTATGACCGCCATCACTCCCTTTTGGCCCAATTCTTATTTTGCCAAACGGCAATGCTAATTCATCCACAACAACCATTAAACTGTCTGTTTTTATTTTTTCACTTTGCAGCCAATAATTAACTGCCTTACCACTTAGGTTCATGTAAGTTGTAGGTTTAATTATAACCAAAATGTTTCCCTTATGCTTTGCCATGGCGACATTTGCGTGTTTCCCTGATTCCCATTTAGCGCCAAGTTCATCTGCCAATTCTTCTACAACAGAGAAACCAATATTATGGCGAGTATTCTCATATTCTTCCCCAATATTCCCTAAACCAACTATTAAATATTTAGCCATTATGAATAACAAATATACAGTTAAAGTGGTCTTAAATGGAGACAAAAACAGATTGTTATAGCACTTAAAGTTTCGTAAATTCGCTACAAACTAGGAAGTATGCGTAAGGATTTTTCGAATATAAATTTTGAATTTGTTCGTAACAGTAAAACACCTGATTCTGAAAGGACTGAAGATTTTATTACTGCCGAACACATCCCGGTTAAATCTTTCCATAAAAAAGAAGATTATTCGCACCTGGGATTTGGCGCAGGTATTCCACCATTCTTGAGAGGTCCTTATTCTTCAATGTATGTAAAAAATCCCTGGACTATAAGACAATATGCAGGATTTAGTACGGCAGAAGAAAGTAATGCATTTTATAGAAGAAACTTAGCAGCAGGACAAAAAGGCTTATCTGTTGCTTTTGATTTAGCAACTCATAGAGGATATGACAGTGATCATGAAAGAGTTGTCGGAGATGTAGGAAAAGCCGGAGTAGCGATTGACTCTGTGGTTGATATGAAAATCCTATTTGACCAAATTCCGCTTGATCAAATGAGTGTTTCAATGACAATGAATGGAGCTGTTCTTCCAATAATGGCATTTTATATTGTCGCTGCCCAAGAACAAGGAGTTGAAATGTCTAAATTAAGTGGGACTATTCAAAATGATATTTTGAAGGAATTCATGGTGAGAAACACCTATATATATCCGCCTACTCCCTCAATTAAAATAATAGCTGACATTTTCGACTATACCTCAAAGTACATGCCGAAATTCAATTCGATTTCCATCAGTGGTTATCATATGCAAGAAGCTGGAGCCACTGCTGATATTGAATTAGCTTATACTCTGGCTGATGGTTTAGAATATTTAAGAACAGGTATCAAAGCAGGGTTAGACATCGATGCATTTGCCCCTCGATTATCATTTTTTTGGGCAATCGGCATGAACCACTTCATGGAAATTGCAAAAATGCGAGCAGGAAGAATGTTATGGGCGAAAATTGTAAAACAATTTAATCCGAAATCTGATAAATCAATGGCTTTACGTGCGCATTGTCAAACAAGCGGATGGAGTCTTACAGAACAAGACCCATTTAACAATGTTACAAGAACTTGTGTTGAGGCTCTTGCCGCAGCAATGGGGCATACGCAAAGTTTGCATACCAATGCACTGGATGAGGCAATTGCGTTGCCAACGGATTTTAGTGCAAGAATTGCAAGGAACACGCAAATCTTTTTACAAAAAGAGACTGACATCTGTAGAGTAGTTGATCCTTGGGGTGGTTCATATTATGTAGAATATCTCACAAATGAAATTGCCAATAAAGCTTGGAAATTGATAGAAGAAGTTGAATCCCTTGGAGGAATGACCAAGGCAATTGAAACTGGATTGCCTAAAATGAAAATTGAAGAAGCGGCTGCCAGAAAACAAGCAAAAATTGATAGCAGCCAAGATATAATAGTTGGTGTTAATGCATTCCAAACAGAAGATACAACTGAGATTGATATTTTAGATGTTGACAATACGAAAGTACGTAATCAACAAATTGAGAGATTAAAAAAACTTAAATCTGAAAGAAACAACCAGAAAGTACTTAATTGTTTAGCCGACCTTACGGAAGCTGCGAAAACAAATAAAGGTAACCTGCTTGCATTAGCAATAGAGGCTGCTAAAGAACGTGCAACATTAGGCGAAATTTCTGATGCATTAGAAAAAGTATATGGTAGATATCAAGCCAATATAAAATCTATTTCAGGTGTTTATCGAAGTGAAATCAGTATGAATGAAGAATTTAAAGAAGCTCAAAAACTTTCTGATGAATTTGCAGAGAAAGAAGGTAGAAGACCAAGAATCATGATTGCAAAAATGGGGCAAGATGGTCATGATAGAGGAGCAAAAGTAATTGCAACAAGTTTCGCAGATTTAGGATTTGATGTGGATATTGGCCCTTTATTTCAAACGCCACAAGAAGTTGCTAAACAGGCCATGGAAAATGATGTTCATATCATTGGCGTTTCAAGTTTAGCGGCAGGGCATAAAACTTTAATTCCGCAGCTGGTAGATGAATTAAAAAAATTAAAGCGCGACGACATTATGATTGTTGCAGGTGGTGTTATTCCGCAGAAAGATTACCAATTTCTTTTTGAAAATGGTGTAAGTTTTGTTTTTGGCCCGGGTTCCGTTATTGCAAAAAGTGCGATTGATATCTTGAATAAGATGCTGAAATAATATCTGATGAGAAGATTATTTCAAATTTTCATTTTGATATCTTTTTCTGTTAATTCTATTATTGGGCAGAATCACATTGTTGGCGGAAAAGTTGTTGATGAAAATGATTCTTCTCTGGTAGGCGCTGTTGTTGGAGTCTATCAATCAACCGACTCAAGTTTAGTTGAAGGTAAATCAACAAATTTCAAAGGTTCATTTAGATTTGAATTAAGTCAAACCGGAAATTATTTCATCAAAGTTTCATATATAGGTTATAAAGATTATTATAAGTCGTTCGAATTAGGTTCAAATCAACGATTAGGAAAAATTAAGTTAAACCCAAAAGATAATACATTAAAAGAAGTAGAAGTTAAAACGAGTGCTATTATGGCAACTCAAAATGGCGATACAACAAGTTTTAATTCTAACGCCTTTAAAGTTAACAAAGATGCTTCCGCAGAAGATTTATTAAGTAAAATGCCCGGGGTTACTAAAGTTAACGGTAAAGTACAAGCACAAGGAGAAGATGTGAAACAGGTTTTAGTTGACGGAAAACCATTTTTTGGAGACGACCCAAACACTGTACTAAAGAATTTACCGGCAGAAATTATCGATAAAATTCAGGTTTTTGATAAAAAATCAGATCAAGCCGTTTTTACCGGTTTTGATGACGGTAATACAAGTAAAACTATTAATATTATTACCAAGACTGAATTCAGAAATGGTTTATTTGGAAGAGCTAATGGCGGTTATGGTCATGAAGATAAATACAAAGGCGGAATTTCCTTAAACAAGTTTAACAATAATAAGAGACTTACTATTCTTGGCATGAGTAACAATATCAACGAGCAGAATTTTAGCTCGGAAGATTTAGTTGGCGTGATGAGCAGTGGCGGCTCCAACAGTAGAGGCAGAAGAGGTGGCGGAAGAAGACGTGATGGCGGAAGCAGAGGAGGTAATCCTGATGATTTCTTAGTTAATGCCTCAAACGGTATCACGCAAACACACGCATTTGGTTTGAATTATTCCGATGATTTTGGAAAATCAAACATCACGTTTGCCTACTTCTTTAACATGGCTGATAATAATGCCATATCCAACTTAAACAGAAATTATTTCCAAGAGAATGCAGCTGGATTAACTTACACCGAATCGAATACTGCCTTTTCAAGAAACATTAACAATCGATTAAACATTAGGTATGAATTGAAAATAGATTCTTTTCATTCCGTAATTCTTCAACCAAAAATATCTTTACAATACAATGATGGCTACAGCAAGGCTATTGGTGAAAATAAAGATACAGCAGTAATAAATGATTTATCAAACAATTTTAACTCTAAACTAAATGGCTCCTCTTTTGCCATGCCAATTCTCTTCAGGAAATCATTCCTTAAAAGAGGGCGGACAATTTCGGTTAATTTAAATCCAACGTATGGAGAAAATTTGGGAAATAGTTCATACCAATCCTATAACGCCAATTATTATCCCACCCTGATCAAAGACACAATTGACCAACAGTCTGATTTTGCAAAGTATGATTTTAAGGGCAATGGTTCCATAGAATACACAGAACCTATTACAGAAAAAGGTTCCGTTAGCATTGATTATAATTTAACTTACAATGGCTCAAACTCAGTAAAAAACACATTCAATAAGGATTTTTTTAGCGACAATTATTCACTAAGAGATAGCCTTGTGTCTAATAGTTTTAATTCAGTTTATGAGGCGCATAGAGGTCGCGTATCATATAAATACCGTCATAATAAAATTTATGCATCCTTTGGTTTGTCTGCTCAGCAAGCTATTCTAAGAAAAGACGCAGTTTATCCTCTTGAGCAATATGCAGAAAAAGCTTTTAGTTCATTATTGCCCAATTTTTTCATGCGATATACAATCTCAAAAAGTACAAACTTTCGGCTTTTTTATAGGGCAAGTAACAACCCTCCAAGTATTGATCAATTACAAAATGTTTTAAACAACTCTAATGCGCTGCAATTAAGTATGGGAAATCCTGATTTAAAACAGGATTTTCAACATTTCATGGGGATGCGTTACTCAAGCGTTAATACATTAAAATCCACTTCATTTTTTTCAATGTTTAATTTTAACTACAACAATAATTACATTGGTAATCAAACAATAATTGCCGGATCAGATACAGTTGTATTTAATTCGATAAGTTTAGCAAGAGGAGCGCAAATCACAAGACCCATAAACTTTGATTCCTACTATACGGCCAGGGTTTTTGTAAATTATAGTTTCCCCTTTAATCTATTGAAATCAAACATTAATTTAAACGCTGGCTATAATTATAATTATTTGCCAAGCGTGATTAATGATAAATTAAACTTTACAAAAACTTCAAACCCATCTTTTCTTATTTCAATAAGCAGCAATATAAGTGAGAATATTGACTTCCTACTTTCTTCTAACACTGCATATAATGATGTGAAAAATGATATTCAACCAAATCTAAATTCAGCTTTTTATGTTCAAACCAGCTCCGGTAAAATTAACTTTACTTTTTTCAAAAGATTGGTACTGACATCAGAATACGCCAATTCGCTGTATAATGGATTAAATGCAGGTTTCAATCAAAACATACATTTACTTAACGGAGCACTCGCAATAAAACTATTTAAAGAAAATCGAGGCGAATTACGTCTTTTTGTTTTTGATATTTTAAACCAAAATCAAAGCATACAACGTAACATTACAGAAACATATTATGAAGACGTTCAAACAAACATTCTTCAGCGTTACTTTATGCTAAGTTTCGCTTATAATTTCAAATCATACAAGAAAAACGATGAGAAGGAAGACTAGCTTGTGTGGTCTTTAACAATTACCCACTTATTATCAATGTATTTCCAGAGCAACGTGTATATTCCACCAATATCGCTGCCGTCTTTTCGTATGATCTTCCATTTACCAATTACCTGAATAACTGAATCACACAATCGGTCAAAAGATAAATTCTCAAAATGCAACTCACCCATAAGCTCTTTAGTTGAATACGATTTTTTATAATTACTTAATGTTTGACTCCATCCATATGTTATTCCTTTGCTGCCTATAAACATTAAGCTATCACTCTTCCAGTAATAATTCATAAATCCATCTATATCAAAAGAGTTCCAACACTTCTCCTGCGCCTTCATGCTCTCGTTAACCGTAGTATAGATATCGCTTGAAGATTGTGAACAAGCTAATGCCGGTAAAAGCAAAAAATAAAAAATTCTCTTCATTAAAATTTGATTCCAATAACTAAAATGTCATCCACTTGCTCTACCCCAGCAGTCCATTCCTCCATAAAGCTTTTCAAGTACTCTTTTTGCTCCGACAGGTTCTTTCCTTGTATACTCAACAAAATATCTTTGAACTTTCCTGTCATTAACTTCTTCTTCTTCGGGCCGCCAAACTGATCAGCATACCCATCACTAAATAGATAAATTGTGTCTCCTTTCTCAAGCAAAACTTCATGCTCATCAAACTCTTGCTCATCTTTTGTCAATCCACCGATTGCCACCTTTGTTGCTTTAATCTCTTCTACTTTATTGGACTCATTTCTTATAATCCAGAGCGGTCTGTTTGCACCAGCATAGTGGATTGTAGTTTTCTCGCCTTTGCGTTTAACCGGGATCGCACAAATGCTTAAATCCATTCCGTCTCTCGTAGAGTTAGCATCTTCCGATTGTCTCAGTGCTTCCTTCACGCCTTTATTCAATTCGGAAAGTATTCTTCCTGGGGCATGGGCAATATCAACAGCATCTTTCAGTTTTTCATACCCAATCATACTCATGAAAGCGCCCGGAACTCCATGCCCTGTGCAATCTACGGAGGCAATATAAACTCTGTTTTCGCTGCTTCGTTTGTCTGAAAAGAAATAGAAATCGCCACTTACGATGTCTTTTGACTTATAAAGAATAAAAAACTCGTCTAGATACTTTTTAATTTCATTTTCAGGAGGCAAAATTGCATGCTGTATCCTTCTTGCGTAATGAATAGATTGCTCTGTTTCAATATTTTTCTGTTCAATTTCCCTGCTTTTTAATTCTATTTCTGATTTCTGAGCTGCAATTTCCTGCGATTGTTTTTCCAATAAAATATTTGCCTTTTTCTTCTGCTGGAAACTTCTGAAAATAAAAATGGCAAATAATAATAACATGAGAACACCGCCAACCAGTATATAAACATAAAACATCTGTTGTTTTAGTTCTTGTTTTTGCAATTCCTTTGCTTTATTAGCCATCTGCAACTCAATTTCTGTTTGTTGATTCATTGCAGTTGCTTCTGCCAAATCCTTATGTGATTTCGACAAAGCACTTTGTTTTTCTTTTAATTCATAGTCTTGTATCTTTCTCAAAATGGCAAGGCGTTCAAACTCTTTCGCATTTTTTTCAGCTTCCAAATGCTTTCGTTCAAGTTCATTTTGCTTTTTAATTAATTCCAATTCTTTAATCTTCTTTTCTTGTTGAGCCATTGCCAGATCTTTATCTTGCTTTTCCTTAGCCAATTTCTGTGCTAGCAACTCCGCCTCTTTCTTTTTTATTTCTGCTTCTTTTAATTCCTGCGCTTTCTTCAGAAGATTAATTTCATTCATTTTCTTCTCCGCTTCCATCCTAAGATTCTCAATCTCTAATCGTTTATTATCATCAGTAGTTTGGGCTAATAAGAATTTTGTGGATTCGCTGATTCCTTTAACCTGTTTATTAAATAAGTTTATATAAGCTCCATCTGATTTAAACTTTTTACGCCGCTTGTGAAAGTAAATTTTGCCTGCAGGTTTGTTCAGTAATAATCCAACTAAGTCAGAACTTAATGAATTAGCAAGATTATTTGACAGTTGAATTTTCCATTTATCCAGTTTATAGATGGCTGTATCCTCAATGTTATTTACATTGCCGTCTACAATCAAGGAATGCTCATCAAAACCTTCCTTCTCGAAGTAAATTATGTAACTGAAATTTAATTCAAGCTTCAAGGCAAAGGAACCATCAGAATTATTTCGGGTGTTAAATATTTCATAACCTTCTCTTTCTACCCTGATTTTTACATCAGATAACTTATCCCCGCCAAATTTTGAATTTGAAATAGATCCCTTGAACTCCAGATAAGCATACTCATTACGTTTACTACTGTGCTTTACAAACTTTTTTCCCTTTTCATCATAAATAAAATAATCTCCAATAAAATCATTGCCCTTCATTGTCCCACTTGCAACAATGCTGCCGTCTTCCCTGAAAAATTGCGCCCTCCCATTCGGCTCATTATCCTTATAGTAAATGGTGCTCTGCAGACGACCTGAGGAATGATATACTTTCCATAACCCTTCTTTGCTGTTATTGATATATTCCCCATCCTCTACTATCTGACTGTTCTTATAAAAGCGGTACTTTTTACCCTTCTTGTCCTTTCCCAGCAAAACCCAACGTCCTTGCTTGGTGCTGTTATTTTCAATGACATTAACAGTATCTCCCAAATAAAGGTCATAGGAAGTCCAGTTTGACCTTTGGCCAAATGTTAAAAAAGAGGCAAGCAATAATGTCCAAGCCAGTAGCGTCTTCACATTATAAAAATACTATGAATTTTTATAATATTAAATAATTAATTACCTTTGAGCAGTTCTTTAAAAACTTATCCAGAAAGGCAGAGGGATACGCCCTGTGAAGCCTTCCCAACCCTTAATGATTTTTATCATTATGAAGGTGGGAATTCGTCTCGCATAGCGAGAAAGATAAGTCGGAATATTAGAAATTAAATTTAAACTAATACAAACCCTCCGACTATAAATCGTGAGGGTTTTTTTATGACATATGAGTAATACAATTCAAAAAGAGCTGGAATCAAGAATTCTGGTAATTGACGGTGCAATGGGCACAATGATTCAACAATATAATCTTACAGAAAAAGATTATCGAGGTGAAAGATTTGAGAATTGGCACAAAGATTTAAAAGGTAATAATGATTTGCTTTCATTAACTCAACCTTCTATTATTAAAGCTATTCACAAAGAATATTTAAAAGCGGGCGCTGATATTCTTGAAACAAATACCTTCAGTGGAACCAGTATTGCTATGGCGGATTACGACATGCAAGAGTTGGTTTACGAGTTAAATTATGAATCTGCTAAAATTGCGAAAGAAGCTATTACAGAATTCTTGAAAGATAACCCTGGCGCTAGTAACAAATTTGTTGCCGGTTCAATAGGGCCAACTAACAGAACATTGTCATTATCCCCAGACGTAAACGATCCCGGTTATCGTGCTGTATCTTTTGACGAAATGGTAGCGGCTTATATTGAACAAGTTAAAGGGTTGGTAGAAGGAGGCTCAGATTTATTTTTAATTGAAACCATTTTTGACACCCTTAATGCTAAAGCTGCTTTATTTGCCATTCAAGAAGTAGGCAAATCGCTAAATAAAAAATTACCGGTAATGGTGTCCGGTACCATCACTGACGCTTCAGGCAGAACATTATCAGGACAAACAACAGAAGCATTTTTAAATTCAGTATCACATGTTGATTTATTAAGTGTTGGTCTTAACTGCGCATTAGGTGCAAAAGACATGAGACCTTATTTAGAAGAATTATCAAATAAAGCGCCTTTTTTTATTAGCGCTTATCCTAACGCCGGATTACCTAATCAATTCGGTGAATACGATCAAGATGCTCATGAAATGGGTCATCAAATTGAAGATTTTTTAAAGGCGGGCTTTTTAAATATCGTTGGTGGTTGTTGTGGTACAACGCCTGATCATATAAAACGCATTGCAGAAATTGCAAAAACATTTCCGCCAAGAAAAAAGCCGGAACCTGACCACCTACTTCATTTGAGTGGCCTAGAGCCTGTAACTTTAAGGCCGGAAAGTAATTTCATGAACGTTGGGGAAAGAACAAATGTCACAGGTTCAAAGAAATTTCTACGCTTAATTAAAGAAGAAAATTACGAAGAGGCTTTAAGTGTTGCACGTGAACAAGTTGAAGGTGGTGCGCAAGTGATCGATGTTAATATGGATGAAGGTATGTTGGATTCTGAAAGTGCCATGACAACCTTTTTGAATTTAATTGCATCCGAACCGGATATTGCGCGCGTGCCTATTATGATTGACTCTTCCAAATGGTCGGTGATTGAAGCGGGTTTAAAATGTGTTCAAGGTAAGGCTATTGTGAACTCAATCTCTTTAAAGGAAGGCGAGCAATCATTTAAAGAACAAGCCAACAAAGTAAAACAATATGGTGCTGCAGTTATTGTAATGGCTTTTGATGAGGTTGGTCAGGCAGATACGTTACAAAGAAGAATTGATATTTGTAAAAGAGCATATGAAATTTTGGTGAATGAGGTAAAATTTAATCCGCAAGACATCATTTTTGATCCTAACATTTTCCCGGTTGCTACAGGAATGGAAGAACATAGAAAAAATGCTCTGGATTTCTTTTTGGCGACCAAATGGATAAAAGAAAATTTACCATACGCGAAAGTTAGCGGTGGAGTAAGCAATGTGAGTTTTTCATTCAGAGGAAATGATGCAGTAAGAGAGGCAATACATTCTGCCTTTTTGTATCATGGCATAAAACACGGAATGGACATGGGTATTGTAAACCCAAGCCAACTCGTTGTTTATGATGATATCCCAAAAGATTTACTTGAGCGAGTTGAAGATGTTCTTTTAGACAGAAGAGATGATGCCACAGAAAGATTAATATCTGCAGCTGAAGAACTGAAAGGAAAAGGCAAGGAGAAGGAAGAAAAAAACGAAGAATGGAGACAAACTTCTGTAGAAGAAAGATTAAAACATGCTCTAGTTAAAGGCATAGTTGAATATATTGATCAAGACACAGAGGAAGCATTTCAAAAATTAAAAACGCCTTTATCAGTAATTGAAGGGCCATTGATGGCAGGCATGAATGTGGTTGGAGACTTGTTTGGTGCCGGAAAAATGTTTTTGCCACAGGTTGTTAAAAGTGCGCGAGTAATGAAAAAAGCCGTTGCTTATTTAGAGCCATATTTGCTTGCTGAAAAAGAAAAGAATAAAGATCATTCAGGCAGATCGAGTGCAGGAAAAATATTACTAGCAACCGTAAAGGGGGATGTGCATGACATTGGCAAAAATATTGTTGGTGTTGTCTTAGCATGTAACAACTATGAAATTATTGATTTGGGTGTAATGGTTTCTGCCGATAAAATATTAAGTGAAGCGAAAAAACAACAAGCAGATATTATTGGATTAAGCGGACTCATTACGCCTTCATTAGATGAAATGG
>JBFWYJ010000019.1:0-18568 GCA_050186555.1 Bacteroidia bacterium | reverse complement strand
TGATCCACCGCTAACAGACACACTAGCAGTACCATTGGTGCCACCATATCACTTCACATTTGTTGCGCTAAGCGCTGAAGTGAACAATAAACAGCGAGGTTCGTTTACAATTGTACTCGCCTCTAACTCACAACCATTTGCATCAACTATTTTTGCCGTATATACGCCATATGTTAATGTGTTAATTGCCATTGTGTTCATACCTCCTGGTGTCCATGTAACACTATAAGCTGGTGCACCACCACTTGGAGTTACTGTTGCTGAACCATCGTTACCTCCATTAATCGTTACGTTACTAACATTAAAAATCATGCTAAGTGCTGTTGGAGCCACAACGTTTAGATTCGCATTTCCGGCGCAACCTAGAGAGTCATTTACCATAACATTGTAGTTGCCTTGTCCTGCAAGAATTGTATTTGTTGTTGCAGAAGTGTTCCATAAATATGAATATGGCATTGTGCCACCGGATACATTTGCTGTTAAGGTTGTTATAGAGTTATGACATGCTAGTGTTCCGGAACTAATGCTTGTGGTTAGTGTAGGAGAGAAATAAAGCCATAAAGAATCTTTTTTATTTGAGCATCCATTTCCACCAATTGCATTGATATATAACTTAACCGAGCCTACAGCAACTTCTGCTGCACTTGGGCTATATGTAATATTGGGTACATTACTACTTGGAATATAGCTACCATTTCCGCCACTCCAAAACATACTTGTTTGATATTGTACTGTACCACTTAAAGCAGCTGATGGTGTAGATGCACAAACTTTTTTACTTGGAGGTGCAATAGCTACTGGAATAGTTCCTTGACTCACAGATCTCGATGCATAAAATGCAGGACAATTATTTGGGTCGTATAATTTATCGGCAACAATAAGATTAAACAAACCGTTACCAGAAGCTGTAAAAGTATTTCCTGTACCAAGAACGACAGTGCTTGGAGTTTGCGTCCAAGAATAGGTATAAGGCGCTAGCCCGCCACTTGCTGTTCCAGTAAGAACAACTCCTGTAGCAGGAGAACAATATGTTGCTAAAGTTGGTGTAACACCGGCAGTTAATTTTGGGTAATTATAAACTCTAACGATATCACAAACAGTTAAGCTAAAACCACAACCTGATGCTATTGGAAATCCGCAAACCTGATACTCCACCCAGTTTGGTGCGCCTGTAGCCGGACTATAAGTTGGACTGGCTACATTTAATGAATCTAGATAGCCATTTATTGTGGTTAATAATGCAGGTGCGCTTCCAGAGGATGAATTCACAGCTGTCCATGTGGTTGTATTATTTACAATCCCCAACGTAACCAATTTTTTCTTGCAACCTATTCTTACCGTATCATCTGCAGGAAATAATGGCTTAGAAATAGAAGTAATTTTATAAACGTTTTTGTTACCACCGGGTTTACAAAATGTAATTTCATGTGGACCTACACCTGAGATACATTTTATTTGCCCACCAGGATAGTTTCCGGTACAACCAATATCATAGAATAATGAACCCGCTGGATCTGCACCAATCATATCAATTTGAATTCCTGCAGAATTTGGATCAAGTGTCAGATTAAAATATATACACTGATCCGGACTAGTTGCGCTACAACATTGATCATTTCTTGAAACATTTGGCGAAGACCATATCCCAGCAGGTTGCCCTGTAAGATTAATCGTAAATGATGGCACAGTTGGCATACATTGCGATTTAATATCAACTGATATCAAAACAAAAGCCAGAACGAACAATTTTAGTACTGTGTTCTTCGTAAAATTAAATAATCTAATTTTCATATCTCTCAGATTTAACGATACGAAACTAGATATACTTCATCCTAAAAAACATGACAAACTGTTTATTTAATACTGACAAATCTCATTTTTTCTAAAAAACATGCAATTTTTAGATTTAGCATATGCTCTTTAAAGATTTGGGAAAATGCCTCGATAAGCCTATATTTGATAGGTAATTTATAGTACTTATACAATGGAAACTACACCATATATTTCAAAGAATAAAGTTAGAATTGTAACTGCTGCTGCGCTTTTTGATGGCCATGACGCCGCTATTAATATTATGCGCAGAATTATGCAAAGCAGTGGAGCTGAGGTAATTCATTTAGGCCATGATAGAAGCGTTCAAGAGGTAGTGAATTGTGCTATTCAGGAAGATGCTAATGCGATAGCTATCACGAGCTACCAGGGAGGTCATGTAGAATATTTCAAATACATGCGCGATTTATTAAAAGAAAAGGGATGCGAGCATATCAAAATATTTGGCGGAGGTGGTGGTGTAATTCTGCCTACGGAAATAGAAGAATTACATAATTACGGCATTACAAGAATTTATAGTCCGGATGATGGAAGAGAGTTAGGCTTGCAGGGGATGATTAATGATTTATTGAAAAAATCAGATTATCCTACAGGGGTTAATTTAAATGGAGAAGCAGGACATATTAAAAAGAAAGAAGATAAAGCAATTGCTAAATTAATTTCTGCTGCAGAAAACAGCAGCGAATCAGATGAGACTAAAGCGATGCTTAAAAACATCAAAGAGCAGGCAGCAAAGTCAAAAACGCCTGTACTTGGAATTACAGGTACCGGTGGCGCTGGTAAATCTTCTTTGGTGGATGAATTGGTTCGCCGTTTTTTAATTGACTTCCCGGATAAACATATTGGAATTGTTTCTGTAGACCCTTCTAAGCGTAAATCCGGCGGAGCATTATTAGGGGATAGAATCCGAATGAATTCCATTAACAACGAACGTGTTTATATGCGAAGCATGGCAACACGTCAAACAAATTTGGCGCTTTCTAAGCACGTGCAGGATGCAGTTGATATTTTGAAAGCATCAGACTTTGATTTGATTATTCTTGAATCTGCAGGTATCGGACAAAGTGATACTGAGATTGTTGAACATAGCAATATGTGCATGTATGTTATGACACCGGAATACGGTGCGGCATCACAATTAGAAAAAATTGACATGCTTGAGTTTGCGGATATTATTGCCCTGAATAAGTTTGATAAGCGTGGTGCAATGGATGCCCTACGTGACGTTAAAAAACAATACAAACGCAACAAGAATTTATTTGACTTAGAGGACGAAAAAGTGCCTGTTTATGGTTCAATCGCTTCTCAATTTAATGATCCGGGCATGAACCGCTTATACAAAGCGGTAATGGAAAAATTAGTTGAAAAGACCGGCGCCTCATTAAAATCTTCTTTCACCATTACTGATGAAATGAGTGAGAAGATTTACATTATTCCTCCTGATCGTTCAAGGTATTTAGCAGAGATTGCAGCTAACAATCGTAATTACGATAAACAAGTTGTTGAGCAAAGCGAGATTGCCAACACGCTATATAGTATCAGAAATACTATTGAGAATTTAAAGAGTTCAAAACTGGAAGATAAAGACCGTATTATTAAATCACTTGAAGAGCAGTACTCTCAGATTGAATTGAATTTTGACGGACAAAATAAAAAGTTAATTGAAGAATGGGACACCACTAAAAACAAGTATCAGGGAGAATTTTATGTATTCAAAGTGCGCGACAAAGAAATTAAAATTAAAACGACTTACGAATCTTTATCTCATACCCAAGTTCCAAAAATTGCCGTGCCAAGATATAGTGCTTGGGGGGATATCGTAAAATGGAGTCGACAGGAAAACTTTCCCGGATTCTTCCCTTACACAGCCGGAATTTATCCATTCAAACGTGAAGGCGAAGATCCAACCAGAATGTTTGCAGGTGAAGGCGGTCCGGAAAGAACCAACAAACGATTTCATTATGTTAGTAAGGGGTTGCCTGCCGCGAGGTTAAGTACAGCGTTTGATAGCGTTACATTATACGGCAATGACCCTGATTATCGTCCGGATATTTACGGCAAGATTGGCAACTCAGGTGTTTCCATTTGCTGTTTGGATGATGCGAAGAAACTTTACAGCGGGTTCAATTTAGCTGATCCTAAAACATCAGTTTCAATGACGATTAATGGTCCGGCTGCTATCATGGCTGCTTTTTTTATGAATGCCGCAATAGACCAGCAATGTGAAATTTATATTAAGGAAAATGGCTTAGAAAAGGAAGTGGAAAATAAAATTAATGCCATTTATAAAGAGAAAGGCGTTGCTCGTCCAAAATACAATGGAGAATTACCGGAAGGAAATAATGGACTCGGTTTGTTTTTACTTGGGGTAACAGGAGATCAAGTATTACCAAAGGATGTTTATGAAAAAATTAAAGCGCAAACACTAGCTCAAGTTAGAGGAACAGTTCAGGCAGATATCTTAAAAGAAGATCAGGCCCAAAACACCTGTATTTTCAGTACAGAGTTTAGTTTGCGAGTGATGGGTGATGTACAGCAATATTTTATTGATAACAACGTAAGAAATTTCTATTCGGTTTCAATTAGTGGTTATCACATTGCAGAAGCCGGTGCAAATCCTATTTCACAATTGGCGTTTACTATTTCAAATGGATTTACTTTTGTTGAGTACTATTTAAGTAGAGGGATGCATATTGATAGCTTCGCACCTAATTTATCTTTCTTCTTTAGTAATGGTATTGATCCTGAATACAGCGTAATTGGAAGAGTAGCAAGAAGAATTTGGGCAAAAGCAATGAAGTTAAAGTATGGAGCTAATGAACGCTCTCAAATGTTGAAATACCATATTCAAACTTCGGGTCGCTCATTGCATGCACAGGAAATTGATTTCAACGACATTAGAACAACTTTACAAGCGCTATACGCTATCTATGACAATTGTAATTCTTTACATACGAATGCTTATGATGAGGCCATTACGACGCCAACAGAAGAATCTGTACGTCGTGCCATGGCCATTCAACTAATTATCAATAAGGAATTGGGCTTAGCTAAGAATGAAAATCCTTTGCAAGGGTCTTTTATTATTGAAGAATTGACAGATTTGGTTGAAGAAGCGGTTTTGAGTGAATTTGAAAGAATCAGTGAAAGGGGAGGGGTATTGGGTGCAATGGAAACAATGTACCAAAGAAGTAAGATTCAAGAAGAAAGTTTGTATTATGAAACTTTGAAACACACTGGTGAATTCCCAATCATTGGTGTCAATACTTTTTTAAGTTCTAAAGGTTCGCCAACTGTTATTCCTCAGGAAGTTATTCGTTCTACTAAAGAAGAGAAGGAATTTCAAATTCAAACTGTACAGAATTTATGGAAAGCAAGTGGAGATAAAGGTAAGGAGTTGTTGCATGAATTACAGAAAACAGCTATTCAAAACGGCAACTTATTTAACGAGTTAATGGAGGCCTCAAAATACTGTAGCATGGGTCAAATCACCAAATCATTATTTGAAGTTGGCGGACAATACAGAAGGAATATGTAATCGTTACCTAAGCAAGAAATATAAACAATAAAACAAAAGAAGAATGAAAAAACTACTTTACATTATTTTAGGAATTGGATTAATCTACATAATCTTATGCCTATTCGGACCATCAAAAATAAAAGTTGAAAGAGATGTAATCATTAAAGCAGAAATGGGAACATTAATAAAAGCTTTAACTGATTTTAAATTCTTTCATGATTCCTGGTCGCCATGGACAAAAAGAGACCCGAATATGAAAACTACTTACACAGGAAATCCGGGCGAACCGGGACACTTTTTTAAATGGGAAAGTGAAAAGGATAGCGTTGGCTCAGGCTCAATGACCTTTGATGGAATAAAAGGAGACACTATCAATGCGACTTTACGATTTGATGGCATGGGAGATAGTAAAGTTTATTATATCACAACGGAGGCTGAAGGAGGCGTAAAAGTTATTTGGGGCATGATGTTTGACATAGGTTTTTTCGGAAGAGCGCCAATGCTTTTTATGGATATGGATAAAATGGTTGGACCTGATTATGAAGAAGGTTTGAAGAATTTAAAGCAGGTTATGGAATCTCAAAAAGCAGCGGCGGGCAAGAGTTATGAAATTGCTGAAGTGCAATGGGAGGCTAGAACATATATTGGAAGGAAAGGATTATTAAAGTTTCAAGATATGGAAGCCTTTTTTGGAGAGAATTATCCAAAGTTGGCTAAATATTTAACCGATAACAAAATGGAAATGATTGCAGCTCCATCAGCGATCTACTTTACCTTCGATGAGGAAAAAATGGAAACAGAGTGTGCGGCAGTTATGGCTGTCAGCGATGCAAGTAAAGTAAAAGATTGGGAAGTGTTTTCAATTCCTGCTTCCAAAGTTTTGGTTATCGATTATTACGGTGCTTATGACAAGTCCGCAGAAGCGCATTATGCAATGGATGCCTATATGAAGGAGAAAGGTTTAGAGCAAAGCTTTGTTATTGAAGAATATGTGACAGATCCTTCAACAGTATCTGACCCTTCGCAGATTCTTACTAAAATTTATTACGTAGTTAAATAATTATATTCTCAACAAAGGCCTGCGAAGTGGGCCTTTGTTATTAATAATCCATAGTTCGTTTTAAAGTAGGTAATTAATGTTATTTTTCTTTTTGCCTTGATGCAAATAATAGACTTAAATAAAATTTCAAAGATTACTAAAAAATTGCGCATTAGCTTCGAAATGGGTTCCTGCAAATGAGCGAATGTTAAACAATCAACTGTTTGACGAACGAAGTGAGGAGTTTTGATTGTTTAGTGAGCGATATGTAGCAGGTCATTGAGAAGGTACAGCGCGCTCCAGCCTTGCCGGCTAGGCAGGTCTTTTTGATACTTTTTCTTTAAAAGAAAAAGTATGAATACTGTTATAATATATGATTAGGATAGTGTATGCAAAAAGTAAAAACGTTATTAAACAAAAAAGCCCCGCGAAGCGGGGCTTTAAATATATCAGGACATTGAGCCTGTCGAAATGTCCAATAAATTATTAATTACTCAGCATCCGGAATCAACATCCCATCAACTAACACTCTACCACAATGCTCGCAAACGATAATTTTCTTGTTTGCACGAATATCTAATTGTCTTTGAGGTGGAATTTTATTGAAACATCCGCCACAAGCATCACGTTCAACGGCAACAACCGCTAAACCATTTCTTGTATTTTGGCGAATACGCTTATAGGCATTTAACAGTCTGTCTTCAATTTGAGAAGCAGCTTTTTCGCTGTCTTTCAATAAATCTTGCTCTTCCTTTTCAGTTTCTGCAATGATTTCATCTAACTCACCTTTCTTTGCTTTCAAATCCTTGCTTCTTTCTTCAAATTCTTCTCTGCTTTTTTCTAAAACTTCAGTTTTGACAATTACAGCAGCCTTCGCTTCTTTAATTCTTTTTTCAGCCAATTGAATTTCTAAATTTTGAAATTCAATCTCTTTTGAAATAGCATCGTACTCACGGTTATTTCTAACTTTGTTTTGTTGAGATTCGTATTTCTTAATGTTCGCTTGAAAATCTTTAATACTTTGCTTTCTGTCGTTTAATTGCTTTTCAAGCTCTTCAAGTTCTTCGCTTAAATTAGTTACACGAGTTTCTAAACCCGCAACTGTATCTTCAAGATCGTTTACTTCTAAAGGTAATTCTCCGCGAATAGTTCTTAAGCGGTCAATTTTCGAGTCAATTAATTGTAGTTCGTAAAGTGATTTTAATTTGCCTTCTACTGAGGCATCTATTTTTTCTTTAATTTTTGCACACATAATTAAAAAATGCTTACCGGATTAGTATCTATACTTGATAAACGGATTGCGAATTTAGGAAATTTTTCTGATAATATCTCATAAAATATTTCCGGTGTATATTGCTCTGATTCATAATGCCCTACATCGATTACTAATATTTCACGATCTGCATCAAAAAACTCATGGTATTTAAAATCCCCGGATATATAACTATCTGCTCCTGAATTAATTGCGTTTTTTAGAAGAAACTGGCCTGATCCACCACAAAGCGCTACCTTTTTGATAGTTTTGTTGGTTAATACTGTGTGTTTTAATGATTTACACTTAAAAACAGTTTTAACATGCTTTAAAAAAGCATTTTCATCCATTTCCGAAGGCAATTCACCAATTAGCCCGCTACCGAAATGATTACTTTGATTATCTAATGGAATTAAATCATATGCCACTTCTTCATATGGATGAACTGATTTCATTGCCGCAATTGCCACATTTAAGGCAAATTTTGGAATAATAGTCTCAAATCTTGTTTCGTTTTCTTTATGTATTTCTAATTTTTCACCAACAAACGGATTGGTATTTTCTCCGGCTCTAAAAGTCCCAACTCCTTCCGTGTTGAAACTGCAAAAATCATATTCTCCAATTTTCCCACCTCCATTTTCTAAAATAGCTGTTCGTACTTTTTCTAAATGCTCAGTAGGTACAAATACAATTAGTTTATAAAACAATTCGGATTTCGGTTGCAACACTTTGGCATTAATCAACCCCAATTTATCTGCAATTTTTTTATTTACACCGGCTTTAACATTATCAATATTCGTGTGACAAGCATAAATAGCGATGTCATTTTTGATGGCTTTGATAATGGTTCTTTCGATGTAATTTTTTCCGGTTAAACTTTTTAAGCCTTTAAATATAATTGGATGATGGGCTATAATCAGGTTGCATTTGTTTGCAATGGCTTCATCAACAATTGATTCAATGCAATCCAATGATAATAAAACACCTGTACATTCAGCTGATTTATTGCCGGTTAATAAACCGGCATTGTCGTAAGATTCTTGTAAACGCGTTGGAGCAAATTGCTCGATCGGTTCAATTAAGTCAGAAATTTTAGGCATGCTTAATCAACACTATCAAGTTTCTTTTTTGTTTCATCCAACGTTTTTTTTGCGGCTTCGATTAACTCCTTTTGTTTTTTTTGATTTTCTTCATTTTTCTTAATATCGTTTTCCGCATCGGCAATCTTTTTCTTATAATCCTCAATATCACTTTTTAGTTTGTTGTTCTCTTTTTCTAAATCCTTTTGCCCGTCTTCCAACTTTCCGAATGCTTTTTCTTCATCATGAAGCCTTTCCTTAATTGGTGTTTTGGTCATTTCAACCGCAAACTTGTAGCACATTTTTTCGGTAAATTTATATTGGTCTTTGTGTTCTCCCTTATTCATGTAGGTTCCACCAAGATCAACTGCAGTATACATTTTAATACATTTTTCCTTTTCATTCTCAACAAACTTAGTGTAAAAATCTACAGCATTATTTCCCCAGTCTTTAATTAATACATTGTCTCCAAATACTTCTTCGTTATCGTCCTTAACCTTCTCGTGTTTGAAATCTTTTAATACATGTTTCCATTCTTTAATAACGGTTTTAATATCTGCCTCATATATTGTAGACACTATTGCATCATGACTACCACTGCTAAATTTGTAGCTTCCTGATTCAACCTTGATTTTTTGAGCATTAATGCAAAAAATCATAAATACTAATCCTAATGTAATTGATTGTTTTTTCATAATTTATTTAATCTAAATCCCAAACACTTGCTCTTCTTCGATAACTAAATGGTTTAAAATATCTTTTGTTTTCTAAGATGAACGCCATGATAAAATAGATGATTATCGGACTTCCAAATGTGAAGAAAGAAAGATAAATAAAATACATTCTGATTTTGGTTGATTTGATTCCAAGCTTTTTCCCCCACCATTCACAAACACCAAATGCACGCTGTTCAAACCATTGTACAATCTTTCTAACCATAACCAAATATAATAATTCTAGGTTTTATTTTAAAACACTTTTACCAAAAACGCATTCAGCACAACGATGATGTATACAATACGAATCGTGTAATTGTATGAATGCCTGACTGGTTCTAGCATTCATTGTGTTAAATTTAAACGACTTAAATTTTCTTACTTTTAAATTGTTTTCAAAAGCGCCCTTTTTTAATAATTCTTCACATAAAATTTTGTACTTAATTTTTCCATATTTCAAGTACAAAGCATAATAGAAATGAGAAAAGCCGTTTATTAAAACTGAATTAGAAAAAGCTTTATCATGGCCGTACAATTTCAGGTTATCAATTGAATTTAGAATTGTTTTTAAATCAGTATTTTCCGGATGAATTAGTATTTGATAATTACTATTAAACCAATTTGCAAATTGCGCAAGTCTAACATGCGGGAAATTACCTGGGCGAGTTCTTCCATACTTTATAGCCCCCTTCTTAATTTCATTTATTGAATGCAAATTTTTTAAGTGATTGAACTTATCTTGAAGTATTTCTCTATCCTGATGCTTATCAATTAAGCCTGAAGAACCCAAAAATAAAGCCAGCAAATCGTCTTTTCTATCAATATAACGAAATGCTAATTTCAAGGAAACCTCTCTGCTTATTAATTCAAATAATTCATTGTTAATATTGGTTCCAAATGACTTTAATATAACTGTATAAAACACTTGTGATAAACTAAATGAAGGATTGTTTAACAAGGAAAGAATATATCGGCTTTTAAAATTTAATCTTTCCTCGCTTAATCTATTAACCCATTCTACTGATTCATTGTTATTACCAACATGAATTTTTGATTCACTGCAAAGTAGTTTGTTGCCTTGTAGTTTTCTAATTGCACTTATGTTTTTAATTGTTTTTTGATGAATGTAGTCTTTCAAGCTAATAACGGGAACATTGTAATCGTCATTTTGCGGAACAGTTTCATCAGCTTCATAAACAACGTGAAGTATAAGTGAATTATAGGCGTCATCATTTTGGTGTCCATGCTTCTTCCAGTCGGAAGCTTTTGAGTGTATTTCAATGTTTCCAAATAGTTGCGTTCCATTAATAATTACATGCCCATTTAGGAAATCCGGACCGGAATTTGTATTTAAAATACCGGGATGAACTATCCGAATAGCCTCGTTTTTAGTACCGTTAAATTCTTTAGAATTTAATAAACCGTTTTGCCAGATGTATTGTAGGTCGGCCTCAATGAAATCAAGCATATCCTTTTGTTTTATATACTGCGTAACCTACAAATTCATGAATTAAGATGTGTAACTTAAATAACGCATCAACACTGGGGATAAATAAATGATCAAAAGTAAACCTGCGTATGCCGCTATGTTTATTCGTTTGGTACGGATAAAGATTTTTATACCCAGCTTTTTCAAACACACTCATCGCTCTAGGCATATGGTAAGCAGATGTAACCAAAATGTTTTTTCCGTCAGGAAATAGAGAATCAACAATTGGTTTTGTAAAAATAGCGTTCTCGTAAGTGTTCTTGCTTTTATATTCGATGCTTAATACGCTATCAGGAATGCCAATCTCAATTAAATATTTATACACGTATAGACCCTCAATTTTTTCCGGAAATTCAATGCTGCCTGAACCACCGGTGAAAATTAATCTTTTTACTTTCCCTTGTTTTAATAATCTTATTGATTGAAATAATCTATCCGCACTATAAGTAAAGTTTATTTTATTTAATCTCAAATCAACATCGCCAATGCCTCCCAAAACAATTGCTGCATCATACTTTGCTGTATCTAAATCAATATCTTCAGTGATTGGCTCGTATAATCTGAAAAGTTCATCAATAACAAATGAATTACTGCTTAAAAACAATATGCTTAATGCAATGATTCTTAATTTAAATGCACGCTCATTGAACCTTCTTAAAAAGGAAAGAACAAAAAGAATAAATACCCAAACTAAGGGTGAAAGCAAAAAGGAAAGGATTTTGGAAAAAATAAAAAACACCCTTAAATGTACTAATTATTACTCGGAGGATTAAACATATTACACAGAAAAATATATCTTTAACGAATTGATTTAGTATTATGAAGAAGATTTTAGTTGCAAATAGAGGTGAGATTGCTTTGCGCGTAATGAAAAGCGCAAAGGAAATGGGAATCGCTACTGTTGCGGTGTATTCTGAAGCTGATAGAAACGCGCCGTTTGTGTTATACGCTGATGAAGCTGTATGCATTGGACCGCCTCCAAGTGCACAATCTTATTTACTAGGCGATAATATTATCAAGATTGCCAAAGAACTTAATGTTGATGGTATTCACCCCGGCTATGGTTTCTTAAGTGAAAATGCAGATTTTGCAAGAAAGGTTAAGAAAGCCGGAATTACATTTATAGGACCCAGTGCAGAAAGTATGGATTTGATGGGCGATAAATTAAGTGCAAAAGCTACTGCAAAAAAATACAATGTTCCGATGATTCCCGGTTCAGATGGTGCAATCGAAGATATGAAGGAGGCAATTGAAGTTGCTAAAAGTATAGGTTTCCCACTTTTAATTAAAGCGTCTGCGGGCGGTGGCGGTAAAGGAATGCGTTTAGTGGAAGAAGAAGCTGAATTGGAAAATCAAATGAAGATGGCAGTGAGTGAAGCTGTTTCAGCCTTCGGAAATGGTGCAGTTTTTATTGAACGTTACGCCAAAAAACCAAGACATATAGAAATTCAAATCTTGGCAGACAATCACGGCAATTGCGTTTACCTTTTCGAAAGAGAATGCAGCATTCAAAGACGTCACCAGAAATTGGTTGAGGAAGCACCAAGCTCAGTCTTGTCTGAAGAGTTACGCGAAAAAATGGGAAAATGTGCGGTAGATGTGGCAAAGGCATGCAATTATAGTGGTGCAGGTACTGTGGAATTTTTGGTAGACGACCAATTGAATTTTTATTTTCTTGAAATGAATACGCGCCTTCAGGTAGAGCACCCTGTTTCTGAATTAATTACCGGATTAGATTTAGTTAAAGAGCAAATAAAAGTTGCCAGAGGAGAGAAGTTGAGTGTTAAACAAGAGGATTTAAAAATAAACGGTCATGCTTTGGAAGTGCGCGTTTGCGCTGAAGACCCGACTAATAATTTTTTACCCGATATTGGAAAATTAGTTGTTTACCAACGTCCTGCCGGTATCGGTGTAAGAGTTGATGATGGGTTTGAAGAAGGAATGGATATACCAATTTATTATGACCCTATGATTTCTAAATTAATCGTTCATGCGCCAACTCGTGAAGAGGCAATAGAGCGTATGACAAGGGCTATTGATGATTATAAAATTATTGGAGTTGAAACAACTTTGGAATTCTGCAAGTATGTAATTAATCATGAAGCGTTTAAAAGCGGAAAATTTGACACCGGTTTTATCGGCACATATTATACGCCGGATGTGTTAAAAGGAGGAACAGAATTTAATGATGTAGCAGCTATGGTATCAACCTTAATCTTTGAAGGAACTGCGGAAAAAGTAAGTCTTGAGTCTACATCTGTTAAAAAGAGCAAATGGCGCTCTAATCGTTAATAAAATTGACGTAACTTTAGATTGCTGTTTTCGTACAAGTATAAAAGTAATGCCAAATGATGTTTAGCGTATTAAATAATGGCACTTTCCCTTACAGACAATTTCTAATCTTGCTGATGTTTTTTATGTTTGAAAAAGGCATTTCTCAGAATATGCCTGACGCTAATTACAATTGCAGGGCTATAGTTGAAAATGGTGATACTATTCCTGTATTCTACTTAAATGCAGTTGATGTTAGTACCAATATGGTTTTTAAAACCAAACGTCAATATGAAAAGTGGACAAGAGTAAAATACAATGTAAAAAAAGTATATCCTTACGCAATATTAGCTAGTGCAAAACTTAAACAATACGATATCATTCTTTCAAAAATTGAAGATGAAGACCTGCGCAAAGCATATTTGAGAGTTTGCGAAAAAGATTTGAAAAATGAATTTGAAGATGAGTTAAAGTCTTTATCAATTTCTCAGGGAAGGGTATTAATGAAATTAATTCATAGGGAAACAGGAAAGACTACTTATGCCATTGTAAAAGAAATGCGAGGTTCTTTTCAGGCAGCAATGTGGCAGGCTTTGGCGCGAATATTTGGAAACAATATGAAATCAGAGTATGATGCTAAAGAAGAAGATATCATGATAGAGCATGCTGTGGCAATGGTAGAAAGAGGAGATTTTTAGTAAATCTAAAAGTTCATTAATTTTTCATATAACATTTTCGTCGGTAATCCCATAATAGTGTAAAAATTACCCTCAATTTTCTCAATCCCAACATATCCCATCCAATCTTGAACACCATAACTTCCGGCCTTGTCAAATGGTTCATGCTTTTCTATGTAGTACTCAATTTCTTCATCAGCTAAATCTTTAAAGTACACCTTGCTGGTTTCATAAAAAGATTCAGATTTTAATGAACTTCTTAAATGAACCGCTGTGTAAACTTCATGCATTTTACCACTGAGTTCTTTGAGCATTTTCATCGCCTCATCTCTATCATTTGGTTTATTTAGAACCTTATCGTTGCACCAAACAATTGTATCCGATGTAATCAACAATTCTTGTTCTCTTAATTCATTCGGGTAGGCATCAGCTTTTTTCTTTGCAAGAAATAATGGAATGTTTTCTCTTTTAAGATCAGCAGGAAAGGATTCGTCTGCATCAATTGAAAATACGCTAAATAGAAAACCTAGCCCTTCAATCAATTGCTTTCTTCTTGGAGAAGCTGAACCTAAGATTAATTGGTATGGAAAATTGGTGAGTTTATCACTTAACATTTTATGAATATGAATTATAAATGAAACAATAAAATATGCCTATTAGCATAATTACTTTAAGTAAAGTACTTACTAATTTATAGTGTTTCGCATGTTTTGCCTTTATCACCAATACAATAAGTGAACTAAGCGGCAAAATCAGACCTACTAGTATGTATAAATTTGGAATAGTTAAATACTGACCTCTATATTTGGCAGAGTTGTAAACAACTATTAAAAGTAAAATTATTGTTATCGCAATTAAAAAAAGCGTTGTTGTTTTTGCAGTGTTTATGCCTAAGGAAATTGGCAATGTCTTTCCACCTGTTGCTGCATCACCTTTGACATCCTCTAAGTCTTTTACAATTTCTCTGGCTAAACTGGTTATAAAGGCAAACAGACAAAAAATCAAAGTTATTTTTGATGCAGAAAGTATTACCGATGAATAATCATTTGAGAAATTTGGAATAGTTTTCTGTAAATAAGCTAACTCGAAAACGAATGTGAGAAATGGTACGGAAGCTGTTAATAATGACACCACGACATTACCAACCAATAATTGTTTTTTAAAATTAGTGGAATAAAACCACAGTAAAATTGCTGCAATAACATGAAATCCTGCTAATCTTAAGTAACCTGTTTTGAATGCAGTAAATGCACCAAGAATAATGCCAACGGTGGTGAATAATATATGAAGAATAATAGCCATCCTTCTTTTTATCACTTTTCCCACAACAACTGTTTCAGGATGATTTATTAAATCGGTTTTAATGTCAAAGTAATCGTTGATAATATATCCGGCAGCAGCAATAAGTAACGTGCTTAGTACAATAAGCCCGAATAATTTTAAATAGATGTTTTGCGGAATCTGCGCATCATTGAATAATTTTTGAAACACAAGATGGTGCAATAACAATTGCGTCAATGCTACAATCATTAAATTTTCTGCACGCACTAATTTTAAGAATGCAAATAATTTATTTTCCAACAAACGGGTCATATTACCATTCACCAATTTCCCAGGTGTTTTGTGCTTTCATGGTTTGCTCTATAACATCTCTTACACAGCCCTCTCCACCTTTTCGATCCGAAATGTATAAGCAAATTTCTTTGATTTCATGCGCGGCGTCTGAGGGGCAGGTTGCAACGCCAACACGTTTCATTACTTCCCAATCAGGTAAATCGTCACCCATATATAAAATCTCTGCGTCTTCTAAATTATTAGAATTGACATAGTCTTTGTAGCATGAAAGTTTATCGTGTTGTCTTAAAAAAACATCTGTCACGCCACTGCGAGCCAAAACTTTTTTAACGGGCTCATTATTGCCCCCTGTAATGACAACAATTCTATAGCCTTTTTTTATTGCAAGTTGAATAGCATAACCGTCCTTTGAAGAAAGATTTCTCAGTAATTCACCATCTTCAGTAACCAATACTTTTCCGTCAGTTAATACCCCGTCAACATCCAGCATGAATGTGGTTACTTGATTAAGACTTTGTTTAAAATTAAGCATGGCCTTTTTGCTGTTCAGCAATTAAGTTACTCATTTCTTTGTAAATGTTTAATAGAGTTTTTTTCCCTTTTAACAATTCTTCATGTTTTTCCATGGTTCCTTTGTCATTTCTTGCAGCCGGACCTGTCTGTGAATTTAAAGGACCTAAGTCTAGAGCACTTTTTAATGTTTGTTTAAGGATAGGTTTTAGTATTTCTAAATTTTGTTTACTATTTGCTTCTTTGATTAATCTTTCGGCAATTACTAAGAATGAATTGGTGAAATTGTTGGCAAAAACTGCTGCTAGATGAAAGGAAAGCCTTTGCTTATAATTTGATTCAATTATTGTTTTAGAAAATAAATAAGCTAATTTACGAGCGGCTTGTAATGTAATGTCATTATTTCCCTCAATAAATAAAGGAGTTTCCTTCCATTTAATTTTACTCCCAGCTCTGAAACTTTGTAATGGATAAAGTATGCCGATATTTGCTTTTCTTTTTGAAATATCAAATGTACCGGAACAAACTAAAACAGGTTTATTAACCTTAAGTTTATCCAGTAAGTTCAGTACCGATTCAATAGCATTATCTTTTACACAAATTAAATATAAGTCAGAATCAACAGCAACTTGCTTGAGTTCAAACTTTGTAATGAAATCAAATTGTTCCTTGAATTTTTGAAGTCTTTCATTTTTTTTATGATTAACAACTTCTGTTTTATCCGCATCAAGTTTATGGAGCATTTTGCATAAATGCCAGGCTAAATTTCCTGAGCCAATGATGCTTATTTTGAAAGGAAAACTCAATTGACTTTATTTTTCATTTTTCTTAATCTTTCTATGATACTTATGGCAGTTCCAATTGCCATAACTAAACAGCCAAGCCAAAGGATATTAATGAAAGGAAAAATATGGGCTTCCATAACAATAAAGTCTTTCGTATTGCTAACTTTTTCACTCATTGTAATCTCAACGCTTCCTTCAGTTGGATTTATTTTCCAGAATACAAATTTCAAACCCAATTCATCTATTTCAAATTCACCCGGAATAGTCATGTTGTTTTTAATTGTGTATGATGGTCGCGCGAAATAAACCAAACCGTTTTTATCAATAGCTTTTAATACCGCTACTACTTCTAAGAGACTGTCATTCTTTTCATATTCGCTTTCTGTAACGTTTGTTTTAAGCGAATCTATAATTACTATTGCATTCGATGCTATAATGCTGTCTTTTATATGTCCAACATAATTCTTTGCTTCTGAATATTTATTTTCTTTAGAAGAATCAATTTCTGTAGTTAAATCTGCGTACGTCACGTGTGTATAGATGTCTCTGTTCAAGTAATGTTTAGTATCAGGATCAGCAGCTTTTCCCATTCTTGGATTGTCCTGAACTTTTGGCGCCAAACTAAAATCCAAAATTGGCTTTCCATTTTTATCGGGCTTCAAATAATCAACATGAAAATACACATCCATTCCAATTCTTTCTTTGCCTTTATAAGTAACCATGTATGGGCCCATTGGAAGCGTATCACCTTTCGTTAGTAAAATACTTCGCTGGTTATTAAAATCTTCACCCAAATCATTTACGTTCATTGTTGAAGTATTTTTAGATATTGTTTGTTTTTTGGAGGTTGAAATTAAAGCACCAATTAATAATAATGATAAGCCTATATGAGCAATAGATGAACCTGCCTTTCTAATATTTCCTTTTAATATTCTTAAGGTATAGTCAATATTGCCTAAAACACCAAATACAGAAAATACGAAAAGCAAACTAAAACTTAATTTATCAAATCCATCAAATGCTTCCATGTCTTTATAAAAAAGCGGAATGCTCAACAAAGAACCGATAACAAGTGATGCAATGCCGCTGTTTCGAATGGATTTGATAAACTCTTTCGCATCTGTTTTCTTATACTTCAAATATTGCGCTGCTCCAAGAAGTATTACAATCAAAATAGCAAATGGAAGAATAAACCGATTATATTCTTGTACTTTCAATTGCGCGTAATTGCTATCAAATAACTTATTGATTACAGGTAGCGACGTGAAATACGTAAGAATAAGCGCTGTAAATAATAATACCACGCTTCCTAAGAATAACCAAAACTCTCTTGATAAGAATGGTTCTTCATCTTTTTCTTTTGGGAAATATTTTAAGTATGAAATTATGGTCAGTGTTAAAGTTCCGAATCCCCAAAAGTATAATGCGTATGTTTTATAACCGTATAATGCCGTAAAGAACCATAGCAATAATGAAGTAATTACATAAGCACTTCTTATTAATTCATCTTGAATTAGCAAAGCAACGCTTATTAAAATGAAAACAAGCATGTAAACAACCAATTGTCCTTGCATTCCCAAATCTGTGAACGCATGCACACTAGCGTTTCCAAGAATGCCACTTCGTGTTAAAAATGTTGAATATAATACCAATAAGAAACCAAGAATAGAGAGTAGGTGAGTAGAAAAAACAGAACCTCTTTTATTCTTGTTAATTATCATTGTGTGTCCTGCGCCCACAATAACTAACCAAGGTACAAGAGAAGAATTTTCTACCGGATCCCATGCCCAAAATCCACCAAAGCTTAGTGCTTCATAGGCCCAGG
>JBFWYJ010000018.1:0-18690 GCA_050186555.1 Bacteroidia bacterium | reverse complement strand
CAAATAGTCCGGGCACAACACAAGAGGTTGCTGCCGTCCCAGGGCCAACGCTATTGGTTCCACTTACCCATTCTCTAGATGATAGCCAATAAGTCTGTCCCGGACAAAGTCCGGTGAAAGGAATAACTACAGGGTGATAAGGTTCAACAACGCAATTATCAGGCCATCCATTTGCTTGAGTATAATTTGGAACATTTAATAACGAGTTAAACCATGGAAAATTATTGTATGTAACGCCGGGACCTGTCCAGAATTTCAAATTAGTTTGCATAGTTGAAGGAGGCGTGCCAGTTAACTGATTGGCAGTACACCTAACCTCAACCTGTAGCCAGTAAGGCCCGCCGCCACATGTAGGTGATTGAGAGCTCGCATTTACTGTTACACCTGTTGCTCCAACAACTACATTGTAATTAATCAAAGCCATACCATGTCCGGAATAGGATTTGTAATGAAACAACAACAAACAAACAAATACGCCTAAAAACTTAACTATGCTTCTCATTTTGATAGAATATTATTTTCCGACATAAAAATATAAATAATCGATAGAATAGCGCTAACCATTTACTAAGCAGAAAATGCCGCTCGCTCAGGCACCTAAATCTAAACAGGTTTAGATGTTAGTAAACTGTTCATAAACTGCCTTTTTTGCCCGAAAAAAGCTTTTTAAAGGGATAGAGTTGTTGTCCAAAAAAAGTATCAGGAATTTCCTTTTGGTCTGACACTCCTAGTATTGGTTTTTTATCCTTTGGCAGATAAAAGTAGCCAAACAATAAATCCCAAATCACAAGTATGCTGGCATAATTTACGCCATATTTGTTCGGAATATTTTTGGCATGATGCCAAGCATGTGTTTCAGGCGTGTTGAAAATATAATTTAAGAATCCCCACTTCACTTTGATGTTCATGTGAGTAAAGAAACCCCAGATGTTTTGCACCGTAATTTGAAATAAATAATAATCCACAATAGAGTAGCCAATCATGGCAAATGGAAAATAAATCAATGGCTTGTACACAATAAATTCTATCCAATGAAAATGTCTTGTTGAGGGTGCTGTTAACTCTTCCTGTGCGTGATGAATTTTATGAAACTGCCATAAAAAATCTACTCTATGAATTATGATATGCGAAACATACTCCATAAAATCCTGTAGGACAAACATAATTAATACTTGTAAAAGAGGATTAAGTGTAGTGATATCAGCTATCTTAATAGACGTTATTCCGAAGACACCTAATCCTTTCATGAAGACTAATTCTGTGACCGCACACAAACCGTAAAAACCTAGAATATAAATTATCAGGTCATTGAAAATAACGTAGAATGTGTCCAATAAAAAATTCTTTCTAAAGATGATATTGTGTTTTCTTTGCTTCGGTAATAAAAGCTCACCAAATAAGGTCAACAAATAAGCGCCAAGAACAAAATAATACGCATTAGTAAAACTAGGATGTTTTAGCATATCCACTGTGTAGTGATAAAATAGTGATGATTGCTCCTTAAAATAATTCCAAATTTCCATTCTAATTATTTTATGAATTTTGCTTTAGCAACAATTTGATTTTGGTTGTCCTTAACTAAAATATAATAAATTTGACCTATATTCAATTGCTCCAGAATTACAGCATCACTTAAATCCGCAGAATAAACTAGTTTCCCGTTCAGGTCATAAATTTCTATCATGCCTTTTTCTGTACAATGATGTGTTATTCTATTATTTGTAAAATAAGCTTCACAGAGGTTGCCAAGATTATTTAATTTTTTCTGGCCTAAATTTATTGCTACAGGAGTTACTATTGTGCTTATAAAGCCATCCGATTGTCCGCCAATCACTGTTTGAAAATTTCCGGTAACAACAGGAAAATTTGCGCTTCCCGTGAATCCTGATACAATAACTTTATTGTTCAGTAGTGTTAATCCTGTTCCTTGATCATCACCTGAACCGCCATGATAAGTTGAAAATAAAATATTTCCGTTTGTATTTAATTTTGAAATTACCATATCATTACTTCCTGCATGAACGGTATTGTTTGCAACACCAGTCATTGGAAAATCTGAACTCTGAGAATTGCTTAAAAAAAATAAATTCTCGTTTTCATCCATTGCAGAACTAACAGCCAAATCCTGACCGACACCTCCATAAATATTTGACCATTGCATAGCACCTACTGAACTTAGTTTCATAGCGTAATTATCAGCCATTCCATTTACAACTGTTTGCTGCGAAACAGCAGTGTAATAAAAGTCATTACTTTCTGTATGCCCGAATAAATAAATATTCTGTTGACTATCTACTTCCAATCCATAGCAGTCGTCGAGAGCAGAACCACCTATGTAAGTTGAAAAAATTCTATTACCGATGGAATCGAACTTAATCAAATAAATTTCCATTCCTCCATTTGAACTTGGCTGAAAACATGAAGCTGAAGTATTAAGGTTATTACTAAATGACCCGCCTACTGCAATAATATTTCTATCATTATCACATTTTATTTTATGAATGTCCTCCGCGTTGGTTCCGCCATAAAAGGTAGAAAATTTGAAACTGCCATTCTTATCAAACTTTGCGATATAGGAATCTACTGCTCCTCCTAATGTTGATTGAAATGATTGAGAGGTTGTATAAAGTGTGGGGCTTAATGTGGTCCCTCCTATTAATATATTGGCATGATTATCTATTGTAACATCAAATGAAAAATCACCTTGTGCATCGCCAAAATAAGTTATCCATTTAGGCTGACCTGCTAAGTCAAATTTTGCAAGAAATGCATCATAATTTCCATTATTGGTTGGCTGAAAACAAGAGGCTGTTGTTGCTAAATCGTTGCCATCAGTATATCCAGTAAAAACAATCGAACTATCATATGGAGAATAAACTATTTTTTCACCGAAATCAAACCCATTTGTTCCAAAATAAGTACACCAAATTAAATTACCACATGAATCCATTTTCACCAAGAAGGATTCATAATCTGCATTTAACGTGCTTTGAAAAGCGCCAGCTGTTACCGGCAAATCATTATTATATGTGTTTCCAAAGGCATAAATATTTCCTTTATGGTCATTACAAACTCCTTTAAATTCGTCTACCTGGGATGTACCAAAAAATGTTGAAATATTCGGACAAGACTGTCCGAAAAAATCACCAATTAATATTAATATAAAAAAAAGTAAAAAGAGCTTGATATTGCCAGAACACATAAGTACTAAGTTAAACAAAATACGTTAAGAATATTAAGCCTTTGCCTACGTAAATTAAAGCAATAAGTTAGAAGAAATTACCTTGTTAACCCCTGTTCATCCAGTTCACAATCAAAAAGGCGATGCTTCGCAGCTCTCTTTTTTAATTTCCCCTCGTTCTTGAAAACAAGTTTTACGGGCTCGCGGGATTAAATTCTTTGATCCCTGTTCATCCAGAGTCAAAATCAAAAAGGCGATGCTTCGCATCTCTCTTTTTTAATTTCCCCTCGCCATTGAAAACAAGTTTTACGGGCTCGGTTAAATTAAAAAAGGCGCTAGCGCGCCTTTTTGATTTATCTGCGGGCTCAAATTTACCCTGTTCGAACCAAATAACCAACGAAAACTCCGAAGAATCGAAAGAAGCCCAAATTCAGCGATTTTTAGCCGATTTAAGGGCTGTAAGCCACTTCTGCAAGGTGTTTAGGGTTGGTCAGAAATAAGGACTGTTATCGTATTTTACGGTAATTTTACCGTAATTAACAACATTTATCTCCTGCCTGAATCGGCGGACATTTTTCCGACCCGTAACTGCAATAAACGCAACAATCTCCTTTTAAAGGCTTTAGTACAGATTTACATTTTTCGCATTCGTAAAAGTAAACGCAGGCATCTGTAGGCATGATTTCTTCTTTTTTGTGTCCACAATTTGGGCAAGTCAATGTTGAATTTAATTCAACTGTCTTACCATTGTATGTTGTACAGGTTTTACAGGTCATATGTTTTTTATTTATATAGTAGTTAAGTCCCGTTGCAAACAAAAGCCCAAACATACCAATATAAAGTAATATTGTCCAATGGTCGCTGTCATAAAAGTTGTATGAAAAAATAATAAGGCCTCCTGAAATAACAGAAATGATAGTCGGCATTATATTTTTATGCGAACGATAACTAACATAAAGTCCAATAATTGATATTACTGCCATAATCTGAAAAACCCACATCGTCCATCCGCCAAATAATTCAAAGCTACCAAGTCCAAGAGCAGATGCCCCAAAGGCAAAAAGTGGGAAACAACAAGGAGAGAATATAGCCGTTAGGAAAAGCCCAAGTGTTCCAAATTTATCTATGTTACTGAGTAATTTCATGTTTTATTTTTCCCTAATATATTTACAACAATCTGGTAGCTTAATGTATTTGACTTTGGGAGCATATATGTTTTCAGTATCATGTCCAGCCAAGGCAAGTTTCTCATGAATCTTTTGCAATGAAACAGTTTTAGGATTATAGGTCAATTCAAGCATCTTGGTTTCCATATTCCAAAAAGCTTTTTTGACCCCTTTGACTTTTGCTGCTTTTTCAATCCGGGTTTTACATTTACCACAATTCCCCCATACTTTTATTTCAGCAATTACATCTTTCTTTTTTCGCTTTAAAGAATAAAGATATTCTTCTACTACAAATGGTATTATGCTCATATTGCGTCCTTTTTACATTTTGCTCATATCATGTCCTTCCATCGGATTAGCACCTTTTTTGAACATGTATTCGCTATTTAATAGATATGCGCCCGATACAACTATCGTATCTCCTTTCTTCAATCCGTGCAGAATTTGTGTGTATTCGTTTGTTTCAAGCCCAGTATGCACCATAACACTTTCAAATTTGTTATGGCCTTTTTTTACCCAAACGGAAGCTCCTTTGCCTTCTAATAAAACCGCATCGGTTGGTAGAGCTAATACAGATTTGGTATTCAGTAAAATCGAAAAATCTACTTGCATTCCAACTTTCAGACGATTGTCAAGATTGGGAACTTCAACTCTCACTAAATTAATTTGAGTTCCTGAACCTAATTCCGGATTCATAAATGTTATTTTACTTTCAACTTTTTTTTCGGTTAATCCAGGAAAACGAAGTGTAGCATTCATCCCTTCTTTAACCTTAGATAGATCATCAATAAAAACCTGTGCTTCTGCCCAAAGATTTCCATAATCAGCTACATGGTAGATACTGCCTCCTTCCATCACATAGTCTCCTTCTTTAATATCCACAGAAGAAACAATCCCCGAAACATTACTTGTAATTTTGAAAAGATCGTTGGACAAATCGGTATCATTTAGTTTTTCTATTTGTTTATCTGTTAAACCATAGAGCTTCAATTTGTTTTTTGCACTTTGTATTATTTTGTCAATATCAAACGATTCAGTTTTGAGTGAACGTTTTTTATCTAAAGCTAATTTGTACTCCCGTGCAGCTAAATTTAAGTCCTCACTGTATATTTCATAGACCACATCACCTTCTTTTATCGGTTCTCCTATGTTCTTTATGTATAGTTTATCAACTCTGCCCATTACCCTTGAACTTATAGACCATTGTTTATTTTGGTCAATGGTCAATCTTCCAGTCAATTGAATTTCATCGCCTAATTCATGTTCTGTCAGTACATCGGTTTTAATGTTCCCTAATTGAATTTGTTGATCACTAAGATTCAATCCTCCCTCATGTGTGGAGTGATCCTTCTTTACTTTTGTAAGTGGCATCTTACAAATGGGACAATTTCCCGGTTTGGATTCTATTACCTGCGGATCCATTGAACAGGTATAATATACGTCACTTTCCACCTTTTCTTCCTTTTGTGTACAAGCACCCAGTAGTAAGGTAAATAGAATTAAGGAGATAATATTTTTCATGTTTCTAGTTTTCACTTTTAATAAAACTTTCACTGTCCATTAACAATTGAGCATTCTCAGCAATAACGTCCCTTTCTGTAATTCCTGAAATAACTTCAATCATGCCATCTGCAATCACACCAGTTTGAATTTTGCAGGCCCTAAACAAATTGTTTTCCTTTAAAAACACCACTTTATTATTGCCTAAATCAACAATAGAACTAACAGGAATGAAGAGTCCTGTTAGTTCTCCTGCGTCAATAGTTGCCTTTACATTCGAACCAACTTCAATTGAATTGTTTGGGTTGGAAATGTAAACTCTTGCAGTAAGAGTATTTTGTCCTGCTCTTATTTCAGGCTCTATAAAATCAATTTTACTACCATTGGATAATTGTTTGCCGTCAACAGTAAGCAAAACATTCTGACCTTTTGAAACTATGTTTTGATTGTCAGTATAAATACTTAATAATACCCAAAGTTTTTTTGTGCTGTACACATTAAAAACAGCTTGACCTTTTTGAACATACATCCCTTCCTTAATCAAAAGTTCTTGTTGTATTTGTTCGTTCATCGAAGTCATTGTTGCTGAATTTGTTTTTTCTCCAATTAAATCATGCAAGTGTCCCGAAAACGGGCTATAAATTGTCACATATTCTATTGCCTTTTTATCTCCTTTTATTTTCTTGATTTGCTCTGCTGTTAATCCTTGAAGTGCTAAACGATCTTCAGCAGCTTTAATAAGAGCAGTATTGTCAGGATCATTTTTTAAAAGATAAATGTAATTCTCTTGTTCTGTTAGTAGTTCCTTACTATAAATATCCATTAGCTTTTGCCCTTTACTTAAAGGTTGGTATAAGTATTTGATGTACAATTTTTCAATCCTTCCCGCTACTCTTGATGATATAGTAGAAATTTCCCGTGTATCATAACTGACTTTTCCAGTGGCGTTAATCAACAAAGGAATCTTCTTTTGTTGCATACTTACCGTTTTAACCTGAGAGACCACATATCTATTAGTAGGTTTAAGTAGAATGTCTAACTCTGTATATTCTTCTTTGGTTTCCTCATTTTTCATTTCAACCAAATCCATTTTACATTTTGGGCATATTCCAGTTTTATCTTGAATAATTTCAGGATGCATAGGGCATGTATATTTCTTATCTGAAGAAGCCTCTTCTTTTTTCTCAACAAGATCCATTTTGCAAATGGGGCATTGTCCCGGTTCATCCTTTATAATTTCCGGATGCATAGGACAAGTGTACTTCTTGCCTTGGCTTGTTGCAACGTGATTTTTATGTTCACTGTTGTGGTGTTCATTCATATCGTTATGTTCTTTCTCATTCGTGCTATTGCAAGAACTAAAAATTAGAACGATAGATAATATTTTTAATAAACGCATTATCATTTTATTTCAAGTTGGTTTTCGTATTGAATTTGCAATTCAGCTAATTCCATTAGCTGGTCAATATAGTTTAATTGCATTAATTTTAAGTTTTGCCAAGCGTCCAGTACCATAAATAATTCTTCTGTATTCTGCTCATATGCCAACAAAGTTGTCTCGTAATTTTTCTTCATAGATGGAATAACAACTTTTTCAAAAAGCTCAATCTGTTGTTTTTTATTCTTAATTTTTACTTTGATATTTTCAATAGTCCCACTTACATTATTTACAAAACCTTGCTGCTCAAATTTAGCAGCTTCGATCTCATAATTTAAACCCTTCACAGTTGACTTATACATTTTAGATGACCAAGGGGCGATAGGTATTGTTACCATTGCCATTAAACTGAACTGCTGTGGCTGCTTTCCAAAGGCAAGCATGTGATCGTATTTTAAACCAAAGTCCGGGAGTCTTTTCGAGTTTTCAAATGTCTGTTTAGTTCGTAATAGGTTTTCGTTTTGCTTAAGAATCTTGAAGTCACTCCTTGCCGACATGATTGCAGCACTATCAATCAACACGTTTTCATATTCATTAAACTTTATTAAAGTATCTACATCAAAAGAGAGTTTTTTGTCACGATTCATTAAAGTATTTAATTCAATCATTTTTTGATTGATTTCTTGATTTGTCATTACCATCATAGTTTGAACGTCTCCTAACATACCCTTTGCTTTGTAATAAGCGTTGAGCTTATCCATTCCATATTTATATCTTAGCTCAGTTGACTCGATAAGGTATTTTAAAATATTCTCACTTTCCATAAGTATGGCTCTCCTTCTTTTTAGAATGACCCACTCATTGTAACTCATTTTAGCCATAGAAAAGAGTTCGTTTTTCATCGAGCCTTTCATTTCCTTTTCAATACCCGACATGCTTTTCATGTAATTTGAATTTGCATTTAACTTTTTAGGATTCATGATCATTTGTTGAGCTGACAACATAAAAGACCCCATGCCGTTTGTGTTCATTGCCGGGTCAGCCTTCCACATCTGAGGATTATAAGGAGTCATAAAGAAACCTGCGCCAACCTGTGGTGCATCCAATGCCTTTGCGCCTGTAGCATAAGTGTCATACGCATTAATTTTTGCATCGTATTTTTTCAAATCAGGTTGATTTTTTTCAATCTCATTTAAGACATTTTCAAGTGACATTACCTGTGAAAACATTTTTGATGAGTCAAGCAAAAAAACTGTAATCAGTAGAATGCTTTTTATTAAATATTTATATGTATTCATCATTTTTAATCTTCAAATTCCTGAACAATTAATTTTCCGTGTTTTCTTAGCTCGTATTCTCTTACGAATGCATAAAGGACTGGTAACACAATTAGCACAAATAAAGTGGAGGTAATCAACCCAAATACAAACGGAATAGTAATGGGCTTCATTACATCGCTTCCTGTTCCTGTTGCAAGTAAAACCGGCATTAGACCAATAATATCCACTAACACTGTCATAAGTTTTGGGCGTAGTCGTAAAGCTGCGCCATCGTAAATAGCGTCCTCAACATCTTGGCTTGTCAATTCTTTGTTTTCCGATTTCACCTTTTTTACTTTCTTAAATACTGAGTTATTCATATAGACCAACATCAGCACTCCTGTTTCGACCGCTACACCAAACAAGGCAATAAAACCTACGGCAACAGCCACAGAGAAGTTTACATTAAAGAAATGCAAAGAATACGCCCCACCAACCAAAGCAACCGGAACCGCTGACAAAACGATAAGAACTTCTCTGAAAGTATGGAAGGTGAAATAAAGTATGACCATAATTATCACAAGAACTATAGGAATTATCATAGTTAATCTCTCATTTGCCCGAACTTGGTTTTCATACTGACCACTCCATGTTAAGAAATAACCTTTAGGCAATTTCTTTATCACGCTTTCAAGTTTCTTTTTAGCATCATTTACCGTACTTCCTAAATCCCTATCTCTCACGTTGAATAACAATGTTCCTCGCAACATAGCGTTCTCAGAAGTAATCATTGGCGGGCCTTCGTTTATTTTAATTTCTGCAACAGCAGACAATGGTATTGGCCCATAATCCATTGTTTGTAACTGTAGTCTCTTTAGTTTATCAATTTTGTCCCTAAAATCCTGTGCAAATCTTACATTAACAGTAAAACGTTGTCTTCCTTCAACCGTAGTAGTTACATTCATTCCTCCTAATGCAGTTTCAATAATCATATTCACATCATCTACACTTAGGTCGTAACGACCAATTTCATCTTTTTTGATTTTTATATCCACATATTTACCTCCTACAATTGGATCAACATATAAATCCTTAACTCCATCAATTCCTTCTAATTCCTTTTTAAATTTTTGAGCAAGTTTGTTTATGGTGCCAAGACTTTGTCCATATATTTTCACCCCAACATCAGTTCTGATTCCGGTTGAAAGCATATTGATGCGGTTAATGATTGGTTGAGTCCAGCCATTAATTACGCCCGGAATTTGCATTTTCGAATTCAGGTCATTAATTATATCATCCTTGGTAAATCCTTCTCTCCATTCTTTTTGGGGCTTTAACAGAATAATACTTTCGATCATGCTTATTGGCGCATTGTCTGTTGCTGTATTTGCTCTTCCTGCTTTTCCCAATACATTTTGCACCTCCGGCACGGTCATAATTAGTTTATCCTGTACTTGCATAATTCTCTTTACCTCAGAATTTGAAACATCAGGCAATGTAACAGGCATGAATAACAATGAACCTTCATCTAAAGGAGGCATAAATTCCGTACCAAGGTTTAAAACAAGCGGAACGCTTCCTAATACCAAAGCAATACTTAATCCGATAGTAGTCTTTTTCCATTTCAAACACCACCGTATTAGCGGATTATACATCCAAAGGAAAAAGCGTGAAACAGGGTGTTTGCTTTCAGGCCTAACATTTCCTTTTAAAAACATAGTCATAAGAACAGGAACAAGGAATACTACAACGAAGGCAGATCCTATCATAGCGAAAGTTTTTGTCCACACAAGTGGGGAAAATAGTTTATGTTCCTGCCCCTCTAAAAAAAGGATCGGGCTAAATGACACCAAAGTGACAAGTATGGAATTGAACACTGCCTTTCCAATCAATTTAGAAGAATTTTCAATCTTCTTTTCTCTTTCTTCGTTTGATAACATATCAGTTAAATTATTTTGCTCAAATTAATCGTCTTCACCACTTATTGATTTTAATGCGTTTTCTACCATCACAATACCCGCATCCACTAAGTCACCAACCGCCAACGCTACACCGGCCAGCGACATAATATTAGATGTTATCCCAAACCAACTCATCATAATAAATGAAATTAAAATAGAAATTGGTATTGTGATAATTACTATCAAAGCGCTTCTTACATGAAATAAAAATATTAGTAACACGATTGCAACTACAATAATCTCTTCAATTACTGCCTCTTTTAATGTAGCTATTGTAGCTTCAATTAAATCTGACCTGTCATAAGCTGTTTTAAATTTTACACCGACAGGTAGACCTTTTTCTATTTCGGGAAGCTTTTCTTTTATTCTGTCAATGACATCTTTTGCATTCTCTCCATAGCGCATAATTACTATTCCACCAACTTTTTCTCCTTGTCCGTTCTCATCAATAATCCCTAATCTTAAATCGCCTCCCATTTGCACAGTAGCGACATCTTTTACTCGTATTGGAGTCGAATTAATAGTTTTCAAAGGAATCTCTTCAATCTCCTTAATATTTTTGATATAGCCTGAACCTTTTATGATATAACCAATATCAGATTGTTCAAATTTCCGTCCTCCAACATCGTTGTTATTTGCAGCAATTTTTTCATTAAGATCCATCAATGTTACATTATAGTATCTTAGCTTATTTGGGTCGGCAACGACTTGATATTGTCTTTGAAATCCCCCGAAAGAAGACACTTCACTCACACCTTCAACTGTTTGTAATGCAAAGCGAACATACCAATCTTGTAATGCCCGTAATTCACCTAAATCATATCCGGGTGCATCTAAAGTGTACCAATAAACATGTCCTAATCCGGTTCCATCAGGCCCAAGTGTAGGTGTTATTCCTTCAGGCAACAAACGCTGGGCATAATTCAATCTTTCTAAAACCCTTGTCCTTGCCCAATAAATATCTGCGTCATCATCAAAAATGACAAAAACGAAACTCATTCCAAACATGCTGTTAGCTCTGATGTTTTTTACTTTAGGAATACCTTGTAGGTTACTTACCAAAGGGTACGTTATTTGGTCTTCGATGATTTGCGGATTTCTGCCCATCCATTCAGTAAAAATAATTACCTGATTCTCGGATAAATCCGGAATAGCATCAACAGGGGTATTCTTAACCGCAATTATCCCATAAACAGTCACACCCGCTGCAATTAGCAGAACGATGATTCTGTTTTTTAATGCCCATGTTATGAAGTTACTTATCATCTTTTGTCTTTATTTCTTAAACGTACTACTTGCTATTTACAGCATGATTTTTTTGGGACAAATATCCACTTTATAATTCTCAAAATATTTTTAAGAACTCTTTTCATATTTTTTCTGCTTTAAATCCGGCTTTTTCTATTGTTTCGATTACTTTCTGTGCATCGATATGCGTTGTTTCAACTGTCAGAATTTTTTCAGGGTTATAGATGTCAACTTCCCACTTTTCAATCTCTGATTCGTTATTAAGCAAGGGCGTTACTTTTGCAACACATCCTGTACATTTTATATTGGTTTTGAATTTTAAAGTTTCCATGTTTTTTTAATTTATAGTTTTTAATTTAAGCCATAAGCTATTGCTTACAACACTAACTGAACTTAATGCCATTGCAGCACCAGCAATCATTGGGTTAAGAATAAATCCATTAAATGGATACAGAAGTCCGGCTGCAATTGGGATCCCTATGATGTTATAGATAAATGCCCAAAATAAATTTTGCCTGATAGTTTTTACTGTAAGCCTTGATAGTTTGATCGCCTCCGGAATGAGCATAAGATCTGAAGAAATGATTGTCATCTTGGCTACATCAATAGCAATATCTGAGCCCTTACCCATCGCAATACTAACATCTGATTGTGCTAAAGCTTGAGAATCATTAATGCCATCACCTACCATTGCCACAACTTTTCCCTTAGCCTGTAATTCTTTAATAAACTCGGATTTTTGAGCGGGTAGAAATTCCGCTTTGTAATTTATTAATCCGACTTGTTTAGCTACCGCAGAGGCTGTTTGTGTATTGTCGCCAGTAAGCATGTATACTTCTATTCCCTGATTTTGCAAATGCTCTATAGCTTTGGCTGAATTAACTTTTACTTTATCCGCTATTGCTATCACTATTAAAACCTGTTTTGAATCAGAAAAGAAAGTTACTGTTTTAGCTTCGCTTTGCAGGGCAGCTGCTTTTTCAGAATCAGCGGAATTTATTTGAATATTATTTTCGTTCATTAAAGCCTTGTTCCCTACAAAATAAGCTTGCCCATCTATAATTGCTTTAACGCCTTTACCAGTAATATTCTCAATACTATTTAATTGAATCGGAATTGTATTATCCTTTTTCAAATACTTACTTACAGCTTCGGCAAGCGGATGAGCAGATTGCGATTCAATGGCCATCAAGATTTGTTTTGATTGATCTGCACTTATTATATCCGAAATAATGAAATCAGTTACTTCGGGCTTCCCTTCTGTTATAGTTCCGGTTTTGTCTAAAATAATTGCAGTAACATTTTTTGCCAATTCAAGACTTTCGGCATCTTTAATTAATATGCCATGCTCGGCACCTTTTCCAACCCCAACCATAATAGCTGTGGGAGTTGCCAATCCTAATGCGCATGGACAGGCAATTACTAATACGGTTACCATTGAAAGTAATCCTTGTGTAAGCCCATTGTCACCACCAAAAATCCACCAAACCATTAAACTTAATATGGAAAGAGCTATTACAAGGGGGACAAATATCGCTGCAATTTTATCTACAAGTTTCTGAACCGGGGCCTTACTTCCCTGTGCTTCCTGCACCATTTTTATTATTTGAGCAAGAACAGTTTCGCTTCCAACTTTAAGTGCCTTAATTTTGAAACTACCTTTTTGATTTAATGTACCGGTAAAAACTTTGTCGCCTTGTCGTTTTTCTACAGGAATAGGTTCTCCACTGATCATGCTTTCATCAACAAAGGATACGCCTTCTATTACTTCACCATCTACCGGAATTTTATCACCGGGTTTCACCAGAAGAATATTACTCATGTGTACTTTTGAAATCGGCATTTCCATTTCATGACCGCCTTCATGAATGACTGTAACAGTCTTAGGTTGTAAACCTATTAATTTCTTAATGGCTGATGACGTGTTAGACTTTGCCTTTTCCTCTAACAGCTTTCCTAATAAAATAAATGCTATTACCACTGAGGCTGCTTCAAAATAAACATGTGCATGTAAGCCTCTCTTATGCCAAAACTCAGGATAAAATGTATTAAATGCACTAAACAAATAAGCTATCCCTGTGCTTAATGCAACCAAAGTATCCATATTAGCACTAAAGTGCTTGATTTGCTTGTAAGCATTAATAAAAAAGTTCCTGCCAAACCAAAAAAGAACAGGAGTTGTTAAGACCATCATTATTTGATTTGCGTATGGCATTTCCATAAAGAACATACCAATAATGACAACAGGAAAAGAGAGTGCTACCGCCCAAATTATTTTATTTCGTAATTCGACATAAAGATTCTGATGAATTTTCTCCTTTAAGTCGTGTGCATTTTCCTCATCAATTATCATGTCATAACCGATTGATTGTAATGCGATTTTCATTTGAGAAAGAGTTACAAGATCAGGAATGAATTCGACAGTTGCGCTTGCATTTGCAAAGTTGGAGGCTACACTAATTACACCATCTAAGGATTTCAAAATTGATTCGGTACTTACCGCACAAGAAGCACAGGTCATTCCTGTGATTGGAAAAGTTTTCTTAATACTTTCTACATCATAACCTAAATCTCGGACAGTTTTTACAATGTAACTGAATTCAGGCTTTTTAGAATTGAATTCAATAACCGCCTTATTATTATTAAAGTCTACACGATGCTTTGATATACCTTCCAATTTAGATAAACCACCATCAATAAGCATAGCGCAATGCTCGCTATCCATACCGACAAGAGGAATTTCGATTGTATTTTTTAAGGTTTCCATTATTATTATTTTTTATTCAAAGGTAGACAGGTTGGCTTACATAAATATTATGATATTTTCTTTTTAGTTTATGATATTTACTGGTTAAATTTTATCTAATGATTTTCTTTTGTTTTCCTTAATAGTTTTAAAGTAACTTGGGGTTAGACCTGTTACTTTTTTGAATTGCCCTGATAAATAAGCAACACTACTATACCCCATTTGGTCAGCAATTTCACTCAAGGAAAGCTGATTATACACAAGGAGTTCCTTTACTCTCTCTATCTTCTGTAAAATAATATACTTTTCAATAGTAGTTCCCTCAATCTCTGAAAAAAGATTACTCAAATAGTTATAATCACGTTTAAGTTTTTCCTCAATAAATTTTGAATAATTGATACGAACATCATTATCATTGTGATGAATTAGATAAATGATTTCTGTTTTTATTTTTTCTATCGTTTTGGCTTTAGAATCATCCAATATTTCAAAACCAATTTCTTTTAAGGCTATTGATAGTGCTTCCTTTTTATCGGCACTTAATTCATTATCAATAGTAATCTCACCAAGGTCAATACTTGTTGTATTAATTCCAAGTTTAGTTAACTCAAATTTCACCGCCATTTTGCAGCGATCACAAACCATATTTTTAATATAGATTACCATCATCTCCCTCCTATAAATTATTCAATATGTAATCAACTCTTTCATCCGTTGGTAACACCGGTACATGCACAACAGGAAAGGGAAGAGCCTCATAAACTTCTGTTATCAACGAATGAATTTTCTTTTGAGCCTCAGCATTTTCTTTGCGCGCGTAATCGTTTACTAATGGTAGACATTCGAGAATGAATACTTTTTTATAATAAACATTTTTCAGCGCCTCTATTAATTTTAAATCAGGCTCAAGATTTAAAAAGCGATAATAGGCAAGCGCATCAGGGATTGCACGATCAAGAAAAACCTGAACCTCAGGTGCGATTTCATTTTCTTGCTCGATTTGCATATCTAAAACTCCCAACTGAAATTCACGTTGATTTTTTCTAACCTCTTCAATAGTTCTTCCTTTTAATCGTTGAGTATCAAGAAAATGTCGGGCATGCTCCATTGTTGTGATGTAGCCTCGCTCTCTTAGTATATTTACTGTAGTGGTTTTGCCTGAACTTGGCCCACCTGTGATAACATACCAATTGGTTTGCTTTGTAGAATTATTAATGATGACTTTTTTCATTAGTGCCTTTAGTTTCAATTGAGTTTTGTAGTACACGGTTAATCTTCATTATTTTATGAAAATCATCATACTGCGTTAATTCGATATTATTATGAAAATCCATGTCTATGAGATCATGAAATTTATGATTTTCCGGAAAGGCAGCTTTAATATTGTAAATTGTAAGTTCTTGAATATTACTCTTGGCATCTTTGCTGAAATAAAAAGTAGTCTTTACGGTTGAACCGCTTTTTCCGGTGGAGCCTGAAACTACTTTAAAAATCATTATTGCTTCATTTGGATTAATTAAAGGATATTCTGAGTTATTGTAAACCCTTACAATTGAGCCATCACAATATTTAATTCCGTAAATAGAATCTTTAGGATAAGTGTAAGTTGAATCGGCATGTTTGATTGAAATCTCTTTTGGATGAAAAATCATATCAGATTTTATTTTATGTTTTTGAGTTTTGCAGTTAATAGCAAAACTTAAATTGTGCTTCGTGTAATCATCAGCGGTAAAATAAATCCCACTACTGTCTTTTTGTGAGAAAGCACAATGGGAGATAATGATTATAGCACTTATAAGTATTACGTTTATTGTTTTCATGATAGTTAATTTAATTTATTTATGTTTTCAAAATGTTTTCTTGTATCCTTTAACATACTTTTAACACACCACTTTGCGTACCATTTACCAAATAGAAAACCCAAAAGTCCTTTGTGTTTAGTGTAATTAATACCAAGTTTGGCATTAGATTTCCCATCCTTTTCAGGTGTCATTGTCAAATCCATTTCAAACCAATCAATTACTATCATTTTCGCATCTCCTACAGTACCCCATACTTTCTCTTTTCCCCCAATCCATTTGCTTACTTCAACAGTAAAATCCATTTTCATTCCCACAACTTTTCCTGTCCATCTATATTTAGTGCCTAATCCTGTTTTGTGATCGGAGAGCCATTCGATTTTCAATTTACTACCTGCCATTGCTCCACTGCTCTCTGTCATGTGTTTACCTGTATTTCTAATATCATCCATAAAAGCAAAAACCTCTTCCTGTGATCCATTAAGAATCATTTCTCTTTCGTGATGTCTTGTTTTTCTATTTTTAACAGTGTCAGTTTTTATTGATTCGTTTAGTGTGTAGTGCAGACAGAAAGCAGGACTTGCTATAATTAACACTATTAAAATCGTCAAAATTATTTTCATTCTATTATTATTTTTATTGTTGTGCGATTTTTAATTTTTTACCAATCTGAATTACTATTAAGGAAACTATACTTGCTCCAATAGAAATAAGCCAATCATAAATTGACATCTCATAAATTGATAGCACTTTCCTAACAGGTTCAATTGCATAGACGCCTAATAAAATTATTATAGAGAGAGCAATTGCACCCCATACATATTTATTCCTAAGTACTTCTGAATTGAAAAAAGATGTACCATTTCCCATATTGAAAACATGAAGTAACTGTGAAAATATAAGTGAGAAAAATAAAATATTGTTACATAATTCCGGGTTCCAAGTTTCTGTATTGTGAACTGTAAAATGACTAAAAAATACTGCTCCAACGCTAACTGCTCCAATAATAATTGAATAAAAGAAAATGGCTATCCACCTTTTTTTGTCAATGATAGGTTCATTCATGTTCCGTGGTGGTCTTTGCATTATTTCATTACTCCCTTCGGTAACACCCAAAGCAAGTGCAGGTAAAACATCCGTTATTATGTTAATAAATAGTATCTGAAGAGCGAATAGCTGAAAATGAAGATTAAATACAGAAGCAGTGGCAATTACTAATAGTTCACTCAAATTACATGAGAGTAAAAAGATCACGAACTTTCGGATGTTCTCAAAAATAATGCGCCCTTGTTTAATGGCAATTACTATTGATGAAAAGGAATCATCTTTCAATACCATGTCAGCTACTTCCTGGGAGACTTGCGTACCTCTTAAGCCCATTGCGATGCCTATATCTGCCTTTTTTAAAGCAGGGGCATCATTTACACCATCTCCTGTCATTCCAACAATGTTTTTTCCTTCCTGTAAAACAGCTACAAGATCCAATTTTTGTTTTGGGCTAACTCTTGCAAACACTTGCGTGTCCATCCAACTCAATTTTTCATTGACGGTCAAATGTTCAAAGTCTTTCATTTCTTTACCAATCATTGCTTTAAAATTGCCGTTGTCGGCAATGCCAAGTTTAACAGCAATATTTTTAGCAGTTGCAGGATGATCACCTGTTATCATTATAACTTTTATTCCTGCTCCTTTGCATTCTTTAATGGCTTCAAATACTTCTTCTCTCGGTGGATCTATCATTCCGAATAATCCAACAAATACAAGATTAAGAGACAAGCCTCCTTCAGCAGAAGCCAAAGGATTATATGCACCTGCAATCACTCTCAATCCTGAGTTTGCTAGCTCCTCCGCTTTTTTTATCCAAAGGGTTCTGTTTTCTGTATTAAGTTCTTTAATGCCATCCTTCTCTAAAATACGATTACAACGCAACAGCAACTCTTCTGAGGCTCCTTTTGCATAGGTGGTATTATTGCTTTGATCTTTATGCAGTGTAGCCATTATTTTCGTTTCCGAAGAAAATGGTTCTTCTTTTAATTTTGGATATTTTGCCCTATAGCCTTGAACATTTATGGAATTCTTTTCGGCAAATTTTAGTAGCCCTGTTTCAAGCGGATCTCCAATTTCTTTAACAGTACCGTTACTGTTTTGTAATTCAGCAGTATTACATAAAACAGCAATACGATTAATAATTTCTAACGCTTCAATATTATCAGCAGGCGTAACTATTTTATTTACTTCTATTTTATTTTGAGTAAGTGTGCCTGTTTTATCTGTGCATATTACATTCGTTCCGCCAAGCGTTTCAACTGCGGATAGTTTTTTTACAATTACATTGTATTTTGCCATTTTCATCATCCCTTGTGCTAATGCCATTGTAGCAACAATGGGTAAGTTTTTAGGTATAGTGGTAACTGCAAGTGCAATTGAGGTCTCCAACATTTCAAGGAATTTT
>JBFWYJ010000017.1:0-18808 GCA_050186555.1 Bacteroidia bacterium | reverse complement strand
TATCGCAACTGGGGATGGTATTGCGATGGTATATAGAGCAAAAGGACATGTTCAGGATATGGAATTTGTTCAGTTTCAACCTACCTCATTATACAATCCAGGAGAAAGTCCAAGTTTTCTAATTACCGAAGCTATAAGGGGATTTGGCGCTGTTTTGAAGAATCAGAAAGGTGTTGAGTTTATGCCAAAATATGACTCGAGAGGAAGCTTAGCCCCAAGAGACATTGTAGCAAGAGCGATTGACAATGAAATGAAAATAAGTGGTGATGATTTTGTTTACTTAGATTGCAGACATTTAGACAGAAAAGGATTTATTGAGCATTTTCCTAATATTTATAATAAATGTTTATCAATTGGAATTGATCCTTTTGGGCAGATGATTCCTGTAATGCCGGCACAGCATTATATCTGTGGAGGAATAAAAACAGATGATTCCGGTAAAACAAGCATCAAACATTTGTATGCCGTAGGAGAATGTGCTTACAGTGGATTGCATGGCGCTAACAGATTAGCAAGTAATTCGCTGCTGGAAGCATTGGTTTTTGCAAATCGAGCAGCAAATTCTATTCATACTCTTAAAGAAATTAAACTAAAAAATAACATCCCGGATTGGAATGCAGAGGGCACTATAAATCCGGAAGAAATGATTTTGATAACGCAATCCAAAAAAGAGGTGCAGCAAATCATGACCAATTATGTTGGTATTGTGAGAAGTGACGTGCGTTTAAAGAGAGCCTTTGACAGATTAGAAATACTATACAAAGAAAATGAAGCCCTTTACGATAAAACCATCATTTCAGAAAAACTTTGCGAATTAAGAAACCTAATTTGTATTGGCTACCTAATAATTAAACATGCCATGCGCAGAAAAGAGAGTATTGGCTTGCATTACATGATTAATAGTTCTAAAGAGACTATCTCTTCCTCTTGAACTGAATGTTTCCGAAGAAATCCAGTACTTTCTTGAAAACATCAAAGTAAAGCGTTATCGCCAAGAGTAAACTCATTGACCAAATTACACCAATGTTAAACCAGAATGTTGGGTAAAGTCTTCCTAAAAACAATTTTCTAGGTGCGAAAAATTGAGCACGCCCAAGATTAGATTCGGTTGGATCTAAGAATACAGGATCTTTTTGCTGAATGAGCTTTCCGTCTTTTTCCAAACAAACTTCACCTGTTATATCATTTGCGTTTTTTACCATGTTTGCCAAACTTGTATTTTCATAGTCTTCACGTAATTTCACAAATGCTTTGCTCTCTTCCTCGTTGGTTTGCATGCTTACCGACAAATCATTCTCCATTTTCCTTGCCTTATTCTCTACATTAATGTAGAAATTCTTCAACTCCCCTAAATACTCCTTTATACCTGCAACTACAGATTGATTATAACTTGAAGGAGTAATTTTATCAATAACCTTACATACCACCTTCTTTGAAATTTGCTGCTCTTTTACAATTTCATCATGAATTAAATTGATGTCAGTAGATAAATCACTAGCCGACTTACCATTCTTCATTTCATTCTCAATCTTTACTAACTTATTTTCTAACTTTTGTTTCCAAAAATTATTCTTGTATTGAGAAATACTGATACTTTTATGAAACTTGTAAAACTTTTTTTCATACTCATTCTCTTTGAACTGGTTAACGGCTAAAGCCTCAAATGCCCATCTGCTTGCCATAATCTCACCTGCAATTGGAACACCGCCTTGTTTAGCTAATACCGGATTCAATTTATCAAACTTTACTACAACACCGGCTAATAATAATTGCGGAATAATTAAAAATGGGATTAATATATAGATAGTAACCGCACTGTTAAATGCACTTGAAATATTCAATCCTAACATGTTTGCAAAACAAGATGTAGTAAATAACACCAACCAATAATCAAAATACATGCCTTTAATGTCTAACACGAAATTTCCAACAGCAACAAATGTTAATGTTTGAAATGCCGAAAGACAAAACATAATAATGATTTTACTCCACAAATAACTTCCTTTGCTTAAATTCAAAAACGATTCGCGCTTCCTGATTTTTCTATCACGAATAATTTCCTCTGCACTAACTGTTAATCCAATGAACAAGGCAACAACAACTGCCATAAAAATATATGCCGGGATGTTTTCATTTTCACTAAAAATGTAACCCTTAGAATTAACCTCATCCGTATTAAAATAACGTACTAGAAAAGCAAGAATAAAGGCCAATAAAGGTGCTTCCAAAAAGTTTATCATCAAATACTGAGTATTTGTCAATTTACTTTTAACATCACGCGTTAAGAATACCTTGAATTGCTTTAACACATTAGGAACTTTAAAAATACTGTCAGGTATTTCTGTGTATTTTTTCTCAGAGTGAATCTGACTTTCTATTAATTCTTTATAATGAACATTCCAGTTAGCCGGACTTACTTTCCTTGTATGGGTAATATTTCCGTATTCGTCTAATACCTTACTTTCTATGATATTAAAAATCTGTTCGGGATTCACGTTACCACAGTTCCAGCACTCTGCCTCATCTGCATTTACATGATGAACTAAACGTTTAAAGTAACTTACTGCATCAACAGGATTGCCATAATAAATTGGATATCCACCGACATCTAAAATTATCATTTTGTCAAACATTTTATATATGTCTGACGATGGCTGGTGAATAACAACATAAATCAGTTTACCCTTTAAAGCTAATTCCTTTAAGAGGTCCATGATGTTTTCAGAATCTCTGGAAGATAAACCGGAAGTTGGCTCATCTACAAATAAAACTGAAGGTTCACGTATTAATTCTAGTGCAATATTTAAACGCTTCCTTTGTCCACCCGAAATGGTTTTCTCTAAAGGCGACCCCACTTTTAAATGGACGGTTTCACTCAAGCCCAAATCAGCTAACAACTCATTACATTTGGTAATTATCTCGCTGTCTTGTAAGTTTCCAAAACATAACTTGGCATTATAAAACAAGTTTTGAAACACCGTAAGTTCTTCAATCAATAAATCATCCTGGCTAACATGCCCAATAACACCTTCAATATTGTCGCGTTCAGTGTGGATATTGATTCCATTAATCTTCACGTATCCGCCACTAGGTGTTTCATTTCCGTTCAGCACATTTAGCAAGGTTGACTTACCGGCACCAGAACCACCCATTATACCAATCAACTTACCACTCTCTTCATTAATATTTATGTCTCTTAAACCAAGTTTTCCACCTTTAAATTTGAACTCAAGATTTTTTGCTTCAAAAATTACCTTAGGCTTAGATTCATCACTTAAGAATTTACTGATAATATCACTATAGTAAATTGGTTTTATTCTTGATGAACGAAGTGAAGAACCAGGTGTTAAAATATGAACCCGTTCTGATGATACAATTTGTCCGTTTAATTGAAACTCATTCTTACCATAAATTCGCATTGCATACATTCCAACACTATCTATTTGAATGATGCGAATATCATCGTTTAATGAATCAACAAAAATATGCTTAGTACTATTCTTATATCCGCCTTCCTTATTATTAAGAACTAGTAAACTAGGAGAGTCTGGAATTGTTTGTTGTTTGTCCTCAACAAATGCTTTTAAAGCGGCGAATTCGTCATTTGGAATATTAAAAGTTTCAGCAACAGTACTAACAAATTCGTATTCCTGATCGCTAATTTCATTAGAAGAATAAATAAACTCCAACAAACGAATAAGCACAATCACTTTCTGAGTCTGAACTAACTCCTCATTAACTTGAGTACAAATCTTTAATACTTTAACTGAATTTAGCGAGGTACGTTTTGCAGATCCATCCTTCTTTTTTGATGCTGCCTGATGAGTTTCCAGATACTCATCAAATATCTTGATATATGTTTCAACTTGTTCCTGACTTAATTGTTGCTTTAAAAAGGATTCAACTATGTTTCGACCCGTATTGTTTAAACCATCAACTTTCGCGATGATTGCAAACATTTGCATTAGGGCTCGGAGTATTCGTTCACTCATAAAATAAGGTTATTTAGTACTTTTAATATTAATGGTTTTATAAAAACATTTTGCGATGGCTCTTATTTGCTTAACGTCGTTCTTGTGATAGCTATTTTCTGTATGATTGAATGTAAATGAAGTAATACCTTCATCTCTCAAAGTAGCAACATAGTTTTTGTAGATTTCCACAACATAAAGACCAGTATATTTATTCTTTTCAACCTGGCGCATTCCCTTTTTTAACATGCTTTGGTTACCGGAATTAATCTCTAAGTCATCAACTTTATCAAAATATAAATTGGTTTTAGTTTCTATTTGCAAGAAATTCTTTTTACCATGTCTGAATAGCTTTATATTATCCCCGTTTTCTAAAGGCCCCGCAATAAGACAACTTGAAATAACAAAGGCATTATCACCTTCAAGAAACAAACTGTCGCTAACAAATCCCTGCTCGCAATTATTTTGCGAGCTCATAAAGAAAATTGTTAATAAAACAGAGCTTATCGTTAGTTGAAAGCGCATAATAGGTACCAAAATAATAAAAAAAGGATAAAGTACAACACTTTATCCTTCAACATTTTGCTTAGATATAACTACTTCTGTTTGAAGCCAATTAGAATCACCGCACAACCAGATCCGGCATTCTTATTACCGTCTAATTGCGCCTCTATTATAGTTTCTATTGTAGACTTAACTTTAAAATCCCAAAAAGGAGCATTCTTATGATGTTTGTTAGTGAACAGCAAATTACGGTCTTGATCGTAAATGTTAAAAATCAAATTACCATCACTTGTTCCGCTACATGCAGCAAGTCTGTATGTTGTTTCACCAAAGAATGTGGTGTGAAACTCGGCCATTTCATCAGAGTTTAATAGCAAAGAACGGTATTGCTGACCGTCTGAAACATACTTTGCGGTAATGTGTTTGCTGCAAAACGCTGCAATGCTATCACACTGAGCTGTTGATTTGTTAGCAATTCCTAATAACAAACCTAAACTTAGAATACTTAATATTTTTTTCATTACAATAACCTTTTGAATTAAGAATTGGTAGAATTTACAAGTTTACCTCTGATAGCAGCTACTTTTTCAGTTATTTGCTTCAACTGTTCATCAGTAACGTTAACTTCATTGGTACTGTTGATGTATGTAATTTTCTTTTCTTCATCTACAGTTGGTTCTACGAAATTGTATTTGAAAGAAATCCCTTCATATACAGTCGCCAAATCTTTCAATTCTGCTACAAGACCTGCAATTTCTGCCGATTCATAACCTGATAATATTTTAATCAAGCTGGTAAGAGCTTGTTTTTGTTCAGCAATACGCCATTTCAACTCGTTCGCTTGCTTCATATTATAAGCAGAAATTGTGAAATGCATACTTTCTAACCATCCACCCGTTAAAATCAAACTACTTACGTCTGTTCTATTACTATTTTTCAAAAACGCATCACTACTTCTGTAAGCTATACCAACAAGAACTAACATACTGTCCTGGTTAGTAATATTGGCCTCAATACGCTGCATTGTTGCCGCATCAAAAGCTGAAGAAACACCTAGTTTGTCTGCCAATTGTTTTAATGATGCCAAGTAACTAAGTGCATCTTGGGATTGACTATACAATGAAACGTAGCCTAAATCTGCGCCATAAATCCCTAAATTAATTGCTCGCAGGAAGTCACTGTTATAAGTATTAACCTTTGAACTTGTATGCAGAATTTGCTTATCGTAAGAAATGCCGGTTTTTTGAATTAACAAAGCCGTCTGGAAAGGCGATGGAATAGAAAAAAGTTCTCCACCAACATTAACTACCGCAGTTTTAATGGTATCAGCTACTTCAACCAATTCGTCTTTATCAGCGGCATCTGTATTATCGTTACCGCAAGAAACAAAAAACATTCCAACAGCAACTGCCAGAATCATACTTTGTTTTGACATGAAATTCTTTACGTTCATCGTCTAAAATATAAGGTTTATATCCAATTTTCGTCACGCAAGTAACTAAAAAAACCTGATATTGCAAAATCCTTATTTAGTTCTGTAGCAATAGTTTTAAGCAGTTTTAAACATTCTTTATTTCTCCAAGAATGATAGATGTAGCGCTTTTAATACTTTTAAAATGTTGATCCAATATTTGCCTGATTTCATTTGTTCTTGTTTGATTTTCAATTAAATTATTGAGAATATTCACTAACTCTTCATCCTTCTCAAAATTGAATAATGCTTTTTTGTTAAAGAGTGCTTCAGCCTCCACAAATCTCCTGAAGCTGTTTCCGTAAACAATAACAGGAGAACAAAAAACAGCCGGTTCTAAAACGTTGTGAATACCTTCATTATAGCCACCACCAATATAGGTTATATCTGCATATTTATATGATTTAGAAAGCATGCCAATTGTATCCAAGACCAGAACTTTCTTATTATTATCAATACTTTTCGTCCACAAGCAATAACTTAATTCGCTCTTTTCCAAGGTTTGTACTAAATCCTCTAGTGATGAGGAATCAATTTCATGTGGTGCAATTATCAATTTTACATCCCCGGTTCCAACAATTTTAAACGCTTTCAATATACTTTCCGCGTCTTTCGGCCATGTACTCCCTGCAATTATTAATTTTGAATCGCCTTTAAACGCCTCTATGCTTTCAATTTTTTCAGCCCGCTCTTTTATTTCCAAAACACGATCATATCGAGTGTCACCACAAACGCTAATATTGCCGTAGCCTATATTTTTAACTCTTTCCAGAGAATCTATATCTTGTAAAAACATATGCTCAAATACTTTTAAAGACTCTCTGAAAATATTTCCATACCACCTGAAAAATGGATGATGCGGCTTAAAGACCGCTGAAATAAGAAATGTTCTGATGCTTCTTCTTCTTAATTCAGACATGTAGTTCAACCAGAACTCATACTTTATAAAAAAAACGATATTAGGATTCGTGAGTTCAATGAACTTTCTAGAATTGTTCGGTGTGTCTAAGGGCAAATAATAAATTAAGTCTGCATACTTATAGTCTTTGGAAACTTCGTATCCACTTGGAGAAAAAAAAGTTAGAATGATATTATAATCAGGATACTCTTTTCTAAACCTTTCAATCAGTGGTTTTCCTTGCTCAAATTCTCCGAGAGAAGCACAATGAAACCAAGCTCTCTTGCTATTATTAAGCTTAGTAATATCCGATTGGAGTTTATTTTGCCAATTCTTTCGTCCGCTTACCCACAATTTGGCTTTGTGTTTTCTTAAAGAAGCGATTGAGATGGCCAGGCCATAACATCTAACAACAAAATTATAAATCAGCATTCTAGTAATAGTAGTAGTCTTTTGGTGCTTTACTATATAACGGCAGTATCCAGCCAAATCTAAAGCCAATTAAACCGTCAATTCTTGACTTATTATCATATGTTCCTGTACTATAATTCCATTTCCTCACACTTTTTGTAAATCCCTGATAAGACTCAAACCCTGCATAAAAATTAGTGAATCTGTTGTCGCTTAAATAAATATACCCGACAAATTGAAAAGCTGAAATTCCATTTGTAAGTCTGTCATATCCATTTCTAATATCTCCATTCAAAGCTGCGATTTGTTGGTTTAAGTCTACAAAATGAATCTTGTGTTGCATATAACCAATTCCAACGGAAGTGATCAATCCAGAATTTCCATTAGATGAAAAAAACGGCCAAATTTTTCCACCATGTAAAGTAAAATTTAGTACCCTTTGAGAAATGTTTACGATTGCGGGATAACCTGAGTTATCAATTAATTTATCTTCTTCTGTCGTTAAATTAGAAAGCACTTTCTCTTTTATGTTCCTGCCAAACATATAATTGAAATCAAGTCCAAAAACAAAATTGGATTTAGTTTTATACATTGCCGCTAAACCGGCACATAGATTAGGGCCAAATCGTTCAGATAAATCTGCATAAGGCAAATCGCCACCGAAATGAATTCCAAGCAATGGCATTGATGTACGAGACGAATCTTGAGAATAAACTTGTCTCGATAAAAGAACTACCGAAAAAATTATTATCCAGTAATAGCAATAAGGTTTCACTTTATAAAAATAGGATTTTAATTTGATGATGCCGTCTTGTACTTGGTAATTGATTGGTTTTCTAAATCACTCTCAATCAACCCATCTCTTAATCTAACAATTCTGTGCGCATGTTGGGCAATATCCTCTTCGTGAGTAACCAGGATTATTGTATTACCATTATTATGGATTTCTTCAAGCAGCCCCATAATTTCAACAGATGTTCTTGTATCCAAATTTCCTGTGGGTTCATCAGCTAAAATGATTGCGGGATTGTTAACCAGGGCTCTCGCAATTGCCACCCTTTGTCTTTGTCCACCACTTAATTCATTTGGTTTATGTTTCATTCTATCAGCTAATCCAACCTGCGTTAACACCTCCTTAGCCCTTTCTTCTCTTTCTAACTTTGACATGCCGGCATACACTAATGGAAGTGCAACATTTTCTAAAGTTGTAGCACGGGGTAATAAATTAAATGTTTGAAACACAAAACCAATTTGTCTGTTTCTAATATCTGCCAATTGGTCGTCTGTCATTTCAGCCACTGATTCTCCATTTAACCAATATTCACCTGCGGTTGGCGTATCTAAACACCCCAGCATGTTCATTAAAGTTGACTTTCCACTACCTGACGGCCCCATCAAGGCAACATACTCGTTTTTATTCACTGTCAAGGAAACATCTCTTAAAGCATAAATAGTTTCTGTACCAATCTTATATACTTTTTGAATATGATTTATCTTGATGATTTCCATAATTAGTTGTAAAGTTACGTTTTAAAACAGCGTAAATATTTCCGTTTGTGTAATTTATGGGATTTCGGCAAAAAATACTTTTTCATTTAGTGCATCTTAAAAAACTGGATAATAAGACCGCAAAGGAGCTAATTAAATCCGGTAAAGTAAAGGTAAACGATACCATTGTTTTTGAAAATCAAATTTTAAACAAGACAGATAACCTTTATTTAAATAACGAATTAATTAGGAAAGGAATGAAGCATACTTACATTAGGTATCACAAGCCGGTTGGTATTGAATGTACGATGGACAAAGAAAATCCGGATAGCGTGTATCATATATTCAAACATTTAAATCTTCCGCTTCAGATTTGCGGTAGATTGGATAAAGCATCGGAAGGATTATTACTATTGACAACCGACGGAAGTTGGAACAAAAAAATAACGCGCCCTGAATTTGAAAAAGAAAAAGAATATCTGGTAACAGTTTCAAAAGAAATAGACAGAAAATTTTGTAATCTCATGTCATCTGGAATTGATATAGGCGGCTATGTCACAAAACCATGTGAGTGCAATCTTGTAGATGCAACTTCATTTAAAATCATCCTAAAAGAAGGCAGAAACAAACAAATTAGAAGGATGTGCAAAAAATTAGATAATCTTGTTACAAGGCTTATAAGATTAAGAATCAACAATATAGAATTAAAAGATTTGGAACCAGGATGTTTTGAAATGTTAAAAAATATTTAATTGTTACAACATATATTGTTATAACATATATTTGTCAAAAAAACAAATATGAAAACATTAATTATTTCAGGTGCAATGCTTTTAGCATTAAACATTTCAGGTCAAACAAAATGGAGTATTGATAACAGCCACACCAAAATTGGTTTTTCTGTTGCTCATCTCATGGTAAGTGAAACAGAAGGGAAATTCAATAAGTATGAAGGTGAAGTTGTCTCAAACGCGGATTTGGATTTTACAAATGCGAAAATTGATTTCAAAGTAGATGTAAATTCTGTTGATACGGATGATGATCAAAGGGATGGTCACTTAAAAAGTGCCGACTTTTTCGATGCAGAAAAACATCCTCAAATGGTTTTTAAAGCCAAAAGCATGAAGCCTACAAAAGTAAAAACGAATTATGACCTTGTCGGCGATTTAACTATTAAAGGCATTACTAAGGAGGTAAAACTTACTGCAGTTGGTGCTTCCAAATTAATGAAGGATCCTTGGGGTAACACAAAATATGGTTTTAAGGTTGTTGGAAAAATAAACAGGAAAGATTTCAATCTTACATGGAACAAGGCGCTGGAAAGCGGCGGTCTTTTGGTAGGTGAAGACGTGAATTTGAATATCACATTAGAACTAAAGAAAGGATAATTTTTATTTATATTTGGCCGGTTAACCGGCCATTTTTTATGTCACTAGAACAAGATATAAAACAGGAAAAATTTACCAGTCCTTACCATAAGTTAGGAGTTAATCTAATTCATAAAAGCCATTGGATAAATTACCAATTACAAAAATCCTTTAAGGAACTTGAGATAACACACCAGCAATACAATGTTTTAAGGATTTTAAGAGGGCAATTACCAAATAGTATCTCAGTTAAAGAAATAAAGGAAAGAATGCTGGATCAAATGAGTGATGTAACACGCCTTATAGATAAACTCATAGAAAAGGGCTTGGTTGAACGAAACATTAGCACGAAAGACAGAAGAAGCATCAAAGTAAATATCACCAACAAAGGAATTAAGCTTTTAAAATCTCTTGATTATATCGATGAACAAATGGAAATTCTATTTAGTAATCTTAGTATAGAAGAAGTTAACAGTTTAAATATGCTCCTTGATAAAATAACATCAAAATAAATTACTTTGTTTATCAGTAATTTAGAATTCCTTTATTGTTTATAAACTCCCATTTTTGTTTAAATAACAAGATATCCCAATTTGTATAAAAGTCTAGGAATGTTAACTTTGCAATCCCGATATTTTTCGGGTTGGAGTTAAGTAATTAGTCCTTTAAAATTTAGAGTAATTAGAGTAAAATGAAGATACTTGTTGCAATTAGTAATGTGCCGGACACAACTACCAAAATTCAATTTACCGATGGTGATACGAAATTCAACTCTCAAGGTGTTACTTTCGTAATAAACCCTTATGATGAATGGTATGCTTTGGTAAGAGCTTTAGAATTAAAAGAAGCCAATTTGGCTGAGAAAGTAACACTTATTCATGTTGGATTACAGGATAGTGAACCTACAATTAGAAAAGGTTTATCATTGGGTGCTGATGATGCAGTCAGAATTAATGCCGAAGGTCCGGATGCTTATTTTGTCGCGGAGCAAATTTCCAATTATGCCAAAAGCAATGGTTATGACTTAGTTTTAGTAGGTAAAGAAACTATTAATTACAATGGTTCATCTGTTGGTGCTATGATAGCAGGAAGTATGGATTTACCATTTGTTTCATTAGCCACAAAACTTGAAATTAGTGGAGGCAAGGCAATTCTTGACCATGAAATTGACGGCGGATTGCAGAGCGTAGAATGTGATTTGCCTTTGGTAATTAGTTGTGCAAAAGGGATGGCAGAGCAAAGAATTCCGAATATGAGAGGGATTATGGCAGCGAGAACTAAACCATTGGCTGTTGTTGAGCCTGTAGCCTGTGATACTCTTACCAGTATTAAGGGCTATGCCTTAAATCCGGGAAGAACTACCTGTAAAATGATTTCAGAGGATAATGTTGACGAGTTAGTGCAGTTATTGCATACCGAAGCAAAAGTTATATAAAATAAAGAATTATGTCAGTTTTAGTATATACAGAAGTTTCAAAAGACAAGATTAAAAAATCATCTCTTGAATGTATTAATTATGCTTCCAAAATTGCAGAATTAATTGGTGGAAGCGTTACTGCAATTGTAAATAACGCTAACGATTCTCAAATAGATGAGCTTGGCAAAGCAGGTGCAAAAAAAGTTTTAAAAGTCGCAAATAATAATATTGGTAACGATAGCATGGCTGTAGCAGCTATGGTAGAACAGGCGGCAAAAGCAGAAGGGGCAAAAGTTATCGTTTTTGCATTTGATGTTACAGGTAAAGCTGCAGCTCCAAGATTAGCAGCTAAACTAAAAGCAGGATTAGTTGCAGGCGCAACTGATTATCCAACTATAAATGGAAATAACTTCGAAGTAAAGAAAAATGTGTTCTCGGGAAAAGCCAACGCAGTTTATCAAATTCATTCTGACATAAAAGTTATTTCCCTTCTACCAAATTCTATTCAAGTTCAATTAAGTGATAATAAGGCAGAAGTTGTTGATTTTACTGTAGAAATAGCACCATCAAAAATTATCGTTAAGGAAGTTAAGTCAACAAATTCAGGAGGCATGGTTCCTTTAACAGAAGCTGAACTAGTCGTTAGCGCTGGAAGAGGGCTAAAAGCGCCGGAAAATTGGAATATTATCGAAGAATTAGCAAAATCACTAGGTGCCACAACTGCATGTTCAAGACCAGTGGCAGATATGCATTGGCGCCCGCATCATGAGCATGTTGGACAGACAGGATTCGCTATTCGTCCTAATTTATATATCGCAGTAGGAATTTCTGGTGCAATTCAGCATTTGGCAGGAGTAAACGGAAGTAAAACTATTGTTGTAATTAACAATGATAAGGAAGCACCATTTTTTAAATCCGCAGATTATGGTATAGTTGGCGATGCATTCACAATAGTTCCGAAATTGACAGAAGCAATTAATAAATTCAAAGCAAATCAAAATTAATCCGCGATTTAATTCGTAAATTAGGAAGCAGGGAGATGAAAAAATCGCAGCTAGAAATTGTCGGGTTATCTTATAGCCAAACTCAAAGCGGTGCTTATGCATTAGTTTTAGGTGAGGTAAGCGGATCAAGACGTCTTCCGATAATAATTGGTGGATTTGAGGCACAGGCAATAGCTATTGAATTGGAAAAAATGACTCCAAGTCGCCCCTTGACCCATGATCTTTTCAAATCATTTGCTGAAATTTTTGAAATTGAAGTAACTGAGGTCTTAATTTACAATTTAGTTGAAGGGATATTTTATGCCAAATTGCTTTGCAAAGAAGGTGAGAAAGAAGTTGAAATTGATGCTCGGACAAGCGATGCAATTGCCTTAGCGATTCGCTTTAAATGTCCAATTTATACTTATGAATTTATTTTAAAAAATGCGGGTATTGTTCTTGATGATGAAGGCAGTTTATCAGGAACAGAATCTACTCTAGAAGAAAAACCTGATACAAGTCTTGATACTGCAGAGGAATCTGACGACATCAAAACAAAAAGCACAGAAGAACTTAAAAGTCTGTTAAAAAATGCCTTAGAACAGGAAAATTACGAGGCTGCTTCAAAAATAAGGGACGAAATTAATAACCGTAAAAAGTCCTGAGTTGAGCCTAATTGACGATATAAAAAACACCGTCCGAGACGTCCCTGATTTTCCAAATCCGGGAATAAATTTTAAAGACATAACTCCCCTTTTTTACAATCAGAATTTGTGCAATAGAATTATTGAGGGATTTGTTGAAAAAATGGATTCTAAACCTGATGCAATCGTTGGCATAGAAAGCAGAGGTTTTCTTTTTGGTTTTTTAATGGCGAATAAACTAAATATTCCATTTGTATTAATTAGAAAATCCGGGAAACTTCCTTATAAGAAATTGGAGTATGAATATGAATTGGAATATGGTCAATCCAGAATTGAGATTCATGTTGATGCCTTGCAGAAGGGTTGGAATGTGTTAATTCACGATGATCTTCTTGCTACAGGTGGAACAGCGGAAGCTGCTGCCCAATTAATAAAAAAATTAGGAGCCAATATTCATTCATTTAATTTTGTTGTGGGATTGGATTTTTTAAAAGGAAAAGATAAATTAGCAAATCATTCAAATAATATCGTATGTCTAGTCAATTATTAGATACCCAAGTAGGAATGAGTTTTCAGATGAATGAAAACCAAAAAATGATCGCAGATATGATTCAAAAATTCGGAAAAGAACATATCTACCCAAAAATGATGGAATGGGACGAAAGCCAAGAATTCCCGATTGATGTTTTCAAAAAACTTGGTGAACTAGGCTTAATGGGTGTTTTGGTTCCGACTGAATATGGAGGCTCGGGTTTTAGCTACACAGAATATGTTACTGCAATTACTGAATTAGGAAGCATTTGTGGATCAATTGCTTTATCCATGGCAGCACATAATAGTTTGTGTACAGGGCATATTTTGCAATTCGGAAACGAAGAACAAAAGAAAAAATACTTACCAAAATTAGCTACGGCAGAATGGATCGGTGCTTGGGGGCTCACAGAAGCTAACACCGGTAGCGATGCCATGAGAATGAAATGTGTTGCAAAACAAGATGGTGATTATTGGGTCTTAAACGGAACTAAAAACTGGATTACTCATGGAATTACAGGAGATGTTGCTGTTGTATTAGCAAGAACCGGAGATTTATTAGATAGTCATGGAATTACTGCATTTATTATAGAAAGAGGTACGCCAGGATTTAGTGGTGGTAAAAAGGAAAACAAATTAGGCATGCGCGCAAGTGAAACTGCTGAATTAATTTTCGAAAATTGTAAAGTGCATAAGTCACAGGTATTAGGAAACGTTGGTGACGGATTCGTTCAAGCAATGAAAGTATTGGACGGCGGTAGAATTAGTATTGCTGCACTAAGCTTAGGAATTGCTAAAGGCGCATTAAATGCAAGTATTAAGTACGCTAAGGAAAGAGAACAATTCGGACAACCAATTGCCAATTTCCAAGCTATAGGTTTTAAATTGGCAGATATGGCAACAGAATTTGAGGCCGCTGAATTATTAACCTACCAAGCTGCTGACTTAAAAAACAAGGGAATGAAAGTTACCAAAGAAAGTGCTTTTGCAAAATATTACGCAAGTGAGGTTGCAGTTAAAGTTAGTACAGAAGCAGTTCAGATTTTTGGTGGTTATGGTTACACCAAAGACTTTCCTGTAGAAAAATTCTATCGTGATAGTAAGTTGTGTACAATAGGAGAAGGAACAAGTGAAATTCAAAAATTAGTAATTGCAAGAGAAATCTTAAAAGACTGATAATTAGCAGAGTAAATTGTATAATACCTCGAAAACCGGCTTTTAAGTCGGTTTTTTGTACTTTTACTCTCATGAGGAGTTTAATCATTACTCTTTTTCTAAGTTTTTTCTTTTTAACCAAAGCTCAGATTGTTTATAACGCCTATGCGAAGGTTACTAATATCTCTGGTACAACATTTACGGTTTCTAATCTTACTGAACCTGCTTCATTTTCCTTTACTGTTGGCGAAGACATAATTTTTCATCAAACACAAGATGATGTAATAGGTACCAATACTGCCAACGTTGCTACTTTTGGAGATGTTGGTAATATTCAAAGTGCAGGCCTATGGGAACAAAAAACACTATCTTCTATTGTTCGGTCAGGGACAAATGCAACATTAACTGTTTCTTCTGCAATTGTAAATTCGTACAATACCGGAGCTAATTCATCCTTACAAATCATTACTTTGAAAAGATTAAGCGCTGCGGCGTTTACAACTACAAATGACATTACAGCAACTGCGTGGGATGGCAATATTGGCGGTGTTGTTGCCATCGAAGTTGGAACTGATTTAACACTAAACAATAATATTTTTGCAGACGGCCTCGGATTTCGTTTGGGCTCTGTTTCAAACAATAATGGCGCAGGTTGTGAATCAGGATTATACATTAGTAACAGTGCTAACAAAGGAGAAAAAGGAGAAAGTATTTATAAAAGAACCAATGCAAACTTTAGATATGCTCAAGCAAATATATTAAATGGGGGCGGCGGCGGTATCAACCATAATGGCGGCGGTGGAGGTGGTGGTAATTGGACCGCTGGTGGGCAAGGTGGACCGGGCTGGAATGGATCAGCCGGCGGCTGCTCTCCTAGTTCAGGTGGACATGGAGGATTAGCATTATCTTCATATAGTTTAAATAGAATCTTTATGGGTGGTGGAGGCGGTGGATCTCAGCAAAATAACAGTATTGGGTCAAGTGGTGCTAATGGAGGCGGAATTGTTATTGTAAAAGCGAACAGGTTAATTACATCCGGTGCTTGTGGCACTCCACGCAGAATTTCGGCAAATGGAAATACAGCACCTAACACTACAGGAGGATTTAATGATGCAGCAGGAGGTGGTGGTGCTGCCGGTACTGTAATATTACAAATTAATACTTTTTCTGTAGTTGGAACTTGTCAATTAAATGTTCAAGCGAATGGTGGTGACGGTGGAAGCAGCCCATTTGGGACAACACACGCCGGTGGTGGTGCCGGCGGGCAAGGTGTTGTTGTTTACTCTGCATCACAACCAACCTCAAACGTAACAACTCAAACAAATAATGGCAATCCTGGTTGTAACAACAATTCGAACCCATGTAATAATTCAGCGGGCTCTGCAAGTGGCTCAAACGGCTCTGGAGTATTTACAAATATTGGAGGATTCTTACCCATAACTTTAATTGATTTTGAGGCAAAATATCAAGGAAATAAGAAAGTAAAATTAAGTTGGAAAACTGCAACAGAAATTAATAACGATTATTTTACCTTAGAAAAAAGCAGCGACGGAGTTAATTTTGAGTTTCTCGAAGAAATAAAAACTAAAGCTAAACATGGTAATAGCACTCAAGCGATACCTTACCATACAATTGATTTTAGTCCATTTATTGGAACTACCTATTACAAATTAACGCAAATTGATAAAAACGGTGTTTATAAATCTTATCCAATTGTAAGTGTAAGTATTGAAAAAGTAAATCCCATTAGTCTGTCTGTATATCCTAATCCAAATGCCGGAACATTTAGTTTAAATTATTCAAATGTCGTTGAAGAACAATTTCAAATTGTCATTTACGACAATTTAGGTAAAATTGTATTTAACAAAACCTATTACAATAGTATTCAAAATGGTAATGTAATGCTCAACATAAATGGTGTCTTAGCAAACGGTGTGTATAACTGTGTACTCAAGTCACAAAAAGAGCAGCAATCCATTCGCATGCTTCTTAAATAGCTACCATTCATTAAGAGGTACAGTTATTTTTATTATCTTAGTAATCGGTAGATTGATTAACGACAACTCTTAAATGCAAGCTATTTCTAAGAAAAGAATACCAAACAATTATTTATCCCAATTACGGATAATTTTTCTTATTCTTTTAATTGCTGATGTATTGAAATGTCAGCCACCCGGGTATAGTTATGGTAAACAAATCCTTATTCAATCCTCACAAGTTGTTGGAACAGGTACCTTAACAGATTTTCCGATTCTCATTTCTTTTACAGATAATGACCTAAGAACCGTCAGTAATGGGGGGCATGTTGAGAATGCAAACGGTTATGATATTGTATTTTATTTTGAGGGTTGCAGTATGAAATTAAATCATCAAATTGAAAAATACACGGCTTCAACCGGAGAATATATTGCTTGGGTGCAGACGCCTTTCTTATATGGCAATGTTAACACAAACATTCACATGTATTACGGTAATAGCACTGTTAGTGTTGACCCTTCAACCGCCTCTACCTGGAGTGTGGGTTATAACGGAGTTTGGCATCTTCATTCAAACGAAAATGACGCTAGCGGAAACGGTAATAATGGAACTAACAATGGTTCAACAAATACAAGTCCATCTCAAATTGCAGACGGTCAAAATTTCGTTGATCCCAATCATTGGGTTGAATTGAATTCTCATCCAAATGTCACAGGAAACTTTTCTTATTCAGGTTGGTTTCGCTCAACTAATGTAAATACTGCACATCAACGCGTTATTTGTGATGATGCTACTAATGCGAACGGCTGTCATGCTATTAGTGTTGGAGATCCCGGCACAGGAGGAAGAATTAGATTTTATATTCGTGGCCTCAATCCTGTTTCCTTAGATTCTCCTTCAGGTTCTATTTCTAACAATACCTGGCATTATGTTACAGCGACATACAATAACACTACAAAAGTGAAAGTTCTTTATATTGATGGAGTTGCAGTTGGCAGTCAAACTGTAACCGGCACTTTAGGAACTCCAACCGGTAATGCATCAATCGGCGGCGAAGTAGCAACCGGAGAAAGCGGCAACAGATTTAATGGGGATATTGATGAAGTTCGATCAATCCAAGCGGTTTTAAGTCCGGAATGGATCGGAACAGAATATAATAATCAAAGTAGTCCTTCTACCTTCTATTCTGTAAGCGCAGAAATGTCTGCATCTGTACTTTGTACTACTTTACCTATCGATTTAATTGATTATAAAATAGAATTGAATTCAAATAAAGATGTAAGCATAAAATGGGTAACCGCTTCTGAAACTAATTGTAATTACTTTCTTATTGAGAAAAGTGAAAATGGGATTGATTATAAATCTGTTAGTTCTTTGCCTAGCAAAAGTAATAATGGGTTCAGCAGCAGCCCTCTTGAATATAGTATTTCAGATCAGAATCCTATTGAAGGCTTAAACTATTACCAATTAACTCAATTCGACTTTGATAATACTTTTGTGAGATACCCTGTAAAAAGCTTCATTTATTCACCTAAATTTTATGACATTCAAATATTTCCGAATCCAAACTCAGGTGAGTTTAAACTTAAATTATATTATTCCCAACCCTCTCCATTTAAAATTAAAATTTATAATAGCATTGGAGATGTGGTATTTGAAAAACAATTTGAAAAGGTTATTAGTAAGAAAGAGTTGGATTTAGAGTTTAGTGATATACTTCCAAACGGGACGTACATGTTGCAGTATTCTAGTGACAAGCAAGTACAAACCATTCGCTTTATAATCAAATAAAAAATCTTAAATCCTCCTTCATTCTGTGGATTAATTAGTAAATTAGTCTAAATTTTTACAATGAATTTTTCTAGCGATAAAGAGGCTCTTGAGTCATTAGTTACCAAATATCAGTTACTTACACAAGAAATCAAAAAAGTAATAATTGGACAGGAAGAGACAGTAAAAAATGTACTCATCTCAATTTTTAGTGATGGGCA
>JBFWYJ010000016.1:0-19054 GCA_050186555.1 Bacteroidia bacterium | reverse complement strand
TAATACAAGTTTATATGGATCTAAAGGGTGTCCTGAGATAAAAAATCCGACAACTTCTTTTTCCTTACTTAATTTGGTCATTATATCCCATGGCTCCGTTTGGGGGAGTTCAGGTTCTCTTATTTCCAGCTCTTCCGATTCTTCAAATAATGACGCTTGATTGCTCTCATCATTGCCTTTTGTCTGATTGCAATACTTAATCATTAATTCTGTCAAAGAAAAGTGGGTATCATTTTCTTCTTTGAAGAACATTGAACGTCTAACTCCTTCGAAATTATCAAACGCTCCGGCTAATGCAAGATTTTCAATAGATTTTTTATTGATTGCTTTACTATCTAGTCTGAGCGCGAGATCAAAAACACTTGTAAACTTTCCATGTTCTTTTCTTTCATCAACAATACTTTGAATTACATTTTCCCCAACCCCTTTTATGCTTGCCATTCCAAAACGAATATCTCCATTAGCTACAACGCTAAACTTGGCGTATCCTTCGTTAACATCCGGACCAAGTACATTTATCGACATGCGCTTACACTCTTCCATGAAGAATGTTATTTTATCAATAGAACCCGAATGATTTAAAACGGAGGCCATAAATTCACTTGGGTAGTGCGCTTTTAAATAAGCAGTTTGGAAGGCCAAATAAGCATAACATGTTGAGTGAGATTTATTAAAAGCATAACTCGCAAATGCTTCCCAATCTTTCCAAACTTTTTCGGCAACTTCTGTATTATGCCCGTTTGCAGCACATCCTTCCAGAAACTTGCTCTTCATTTTATCAAGTACATCCTTCTGCTTTTTCCCCATTGCCTTTCTCAAAGTATCGGCATCACCTTTGGTGAAGTTGGCTAACTTTTGAGATAAGCGCATGACCTGTTCCTGATATACTGTAATCCCATAAGTTTCCTGAAGAAATTCATCCATGCCTTCCAAATCATAAGTGATTTGTTCGCGACCATGTTTACGGTTGATATAATTTGGAATGTAAGCTAATGGCCCCGGACGATAAAGAGCGTTCATGGCTATCAAATCGGAAAATGCGTCAGGTTTTAATTCCTTCAAATACTTTTGCATTCCAACACTTTCAAACTGAAAAATGCCATTCGTTTCTCCTCTTTGAAATAGTTCTAAAGTTTTCTTATCTGCTAAATCAATACTGTCAATGTCAATAGAAATATTTTGACGCGCTTTAATTATTTTGACTGCATCTTTAATGATGGTTAATGTTCTTAAACCTAAGAAGTCCATTTTAAGCAAGCCTGCACTTTCAGCAACTGAGTTATCGAATTGCGTTAAAAGCATATTACTGTCTTTTGGTTTGGTAACAGGAACAAATTTTCGGATGTCATCCGGTGTAATAATTACACCGCAAGCATGAACGCCTGTATTTCTGACACATCCTTCCAGCTCATAAGCTTGTTTTAAGACTTCCGCTTCGTTGGTTTGCCCTTCAGCTATTTTTCTAAAATTGTAAGATTGTTCAACAATTTCTCTTCTGTCTTTTATCTTCCCTAAATATTTTTCGTCAATACCCTTTGGTCCAAGTAAGGCTCTTAAGTTAGCATCCAAACTCTCGGGAAAAGATTTTGCTAAACGATCTGCATCTTGTAAAGGTAAATTTAAAACACGCGCAGCATCTCTGATAGCTGATTTCCCTCCTAATGAACCATAAGTGATAATTTGAGCCACTTGATTAAATCCGTATTTCTGAATAACATAATCAATAACTAAATCTCGGCCTTCATCATCAAAGTCGATATCAATATCAGGCATACTGATACGGTCAGGATTTAAAAAACGCTCAAAGAGTAAATCATATTCAATGGGATCAACATTGGTAATGCCTAAACAATAAGCTACAACACTACCGGCTGCACTTCCTCTACCTGGACCAACACTTACTCCCATCTCTCTTGCCTTGGTTGTGAAGTCAGACACAATTAAGAAGTAGCCGGGATATCCCATTCTCTCCATAGTAGCTAATTCAAAATCTATACGGTCTTTTATTTCGGGTGTTAAATCTGGATATCTTTTTTTTGCTCCTTCATAGGTCAGATGTCTCAGATAATTATTTTCTCCTCTTTTTCCCTTTCCTTCATCTTCAGGGTCATTATCTCTTTCATCCTTAAACTCATCCGGGATATTAAACTTTGGAAGTAATACCTCTCTGCCAAGTTTAAATGATTCGATTTTATCAACAATTTCATTTGTGCATTCAATTGCTTCCGGTAAATCAGCAAAAGCCTGAAGCATTTCTTTACTGGTTTTAAAGTAAAATTCATCATTTGGCATGCCATATCTAAAGCCTCTGCCTTTTCCAATAGGCGTATCTTTTAATTCACCATCTTTAATACAAAGCAACAAATCGTGGGCATTTGAACCATTTTTATCCAAATAATAATTGGAATTGGCGGCGAAATATTTTAAGTTATATTTTTCGCAAAATTTTAGTAAGACTTCATTTACGTGATCTTCTTCAGCTAAACCATGTCTGTTTATTTCCACATAAAAATCATCACCAAAATTGTCCATGTACCATTTCAAAGCGTTTTCAGCTGCTTCTTCACCAACATTTAAAATCAATGATGGGATTTCACCTTGTAATGAACCACTACTAACAATTAAATCTTGCTTATGTTCCTCAATAAACTTTTTATCCACGCGAGGCACATAATAGAAACCCTCTGTAAATCCTTCACTGCTTAGCCGACAAAGATTTTCATAACCAAGTTTAGTTTTAGCGTAAAACGGAATTGCAAAACCATTATCCTGACGAGATTTATCTTTCCTATCATTGCAAACCCAAAGCTCACAACCAATGATACACTTTAATTCATTCTTTAAAGTTCCTTGAACTTCGCCGGTTTCAATGTTCTTGTTATAGTCTTTTATCTCCTTATTTTGTTTTTCAACGGCTTGCCAAAATTGAAATGCGCCATACATGTTGCCGTGGTCGGTGATGGCAATTCCTTTAGCATTATTATCGGACGCTCTTTTTACAAGTTCTTTAATATTGGTGGTAGATTGTAAAACAGAAAACTGTGTATGATTTCTTAAGTGATTAAATACTAAATCAGAATCAATTGATTTTATAATTACGTCCTCATCATCTTTATTGGGTGAGAATGTTGATACCTTTTTAGGTTTCCATTTTTGTTCATGCTCATACAATTTACTTAAATCCGGTGCCTGATACTTTAAGATAGCTAGTTTTTGAGCATCAATTTCTTTGATAGGTTGAATTCCTCTCTTAATAATTTCGAAGAATACTTTGGCGTTGGCCAGTACATCAAATGCTGCATTGTGCGCTTCGGCAAAGGTCTCGTTAAATAATTTAGAGTATAATTCTGTTAAAGTTGGCCATTTAAATTTACCACCTTTACCTCCGGGGATTTGGCAAAACTCTGTAGTTGCATCGCTTTTAGTATCAATTACCATTTTTCCTTCTAAGAAATTTGGCAAACCGCACCTTAAAAATTCGCACCCGATAATATTAATATCAAATTCTATGTTATGTCCGCACAAATAGGATGTTTGATTGACAACTTCTGAGAATTTAAGTAAGCTTTGTTTTAAGTTTTCACCTTCTTCATTAGCTCTCTCATTACTAATTCCATGTATTTGAATCGCATTAAACGGAATTGTATAACCTTCAGGTTTGATAATGATACTGTCATGTGCCAAAAGTTCTCCTGATTCACTGTGCAATTGCCAGGCTATTTGAACCATCCTGGGCCAATTATCAAAATCAGTAAGTGGTGCCCGGTAATTCGCCGGAAGTCCTGTTGTTTCTGTATCAAATATTAAGAACATCTATAAAAATGGTTATGACCTTTAAATTTAGTAAAAGAGAAGCTAAGGTCTTTGCTCTGTTGAAAACAATTGAAAAAGGCAGCATTCACTGTACTTTTTTGATGAATTAACGTTGCATTCTCACGGTTAATTAATGCTAAAACCGTACATTTATACCTGTAATGCCTTCATTTGATATAGCTAGTAAATTAGATGCCCAGATGCTTGATAATGCCATTAATGTGGCACGAAAAGAAATCATCAATCGTTGGGATTTCAAAAATAGCAAAACAGAAATTGAGCTAAACAAGAAAGACTTGATTATTCAAATTTCAACTGAAGATGACATGAGATTAAAATCAATATTGGATGTGATACATTCAAGAATGATTAAGCAAAACTTGGATCCCAGAGGTCTTGATGAATCTAAAGAGCATTATCCTAGCGGACCAATGATAAAAAAGGAAGTAAAAGTTAGACAAGGGCTTGATAGAGAAATAGCGAAGAAAATCATCAAAGATATTAAGGATTCAAAACTGAAAGTTAACAGCCAAATCATGGATGATATTATTCGTGTATCCGGAAAAAGCATCAATGATTTACAAGCAGTAATTGCTCTTTGCAGAAAAGGTAGTTATGAAATTCCTTTGCAGTTCATTAATATGAAATCATGATTCGCAGTAAAGCACCATTAAGAATAGGTTTAGCCGGTGGCGGAACGGATGTTAGTCCGTATTCTGATTTGTATGGTGGAGCAATCTTAAACGCCACAATTAATCTCTATGCAGTAACAAGTATTCTTCCTACAAGTAATAAGAAAATAAAGTTTGTTACCAATAGTGAAGTTTTGGAGTTGGATAGCACTGAACGTATTGAAGTTCAAAAAGGATTTGAATTGCAATGTGGTGTTTACAATAGAATTGTAAAACAGTTCAATACCGGTCCGCTTTCATTTGAACTTCATTCTTATATAGAAGCACCCCATGGTTCCGGATTGGGTACTTCATCTACATTAATGGTTTCTCTTTTAGGGGCATTTGTAGAGTGGTTAAAATTACCTTTGGGTCAATATGATATTGCTCATTTAGCATATGAAATAGAACGTATTGACTTGCAAATGTCAGGCGGAAAACAAGATCAATATGCTGCTACTTTTGGCGGAATCAACTTTATGGAGTTTTATGCAAATGATAAAGTAATTGTTAATCCATTGCATTTAAAGCAAGAACTTCAGAATGAGTTAGAAATGAATTTGCTTTTATATTTTACAGACACTCAAAGACTTTCAGCACAAATAATAAATGAGCAGGTGAAAAATGTAAATGAAAAAAATGAGAAAAGTGTTGATGCTATGCATAAATTGAAAGAGCAAGCAAATTTAATGAAGGATTGCTTGCTTAAAGGAGAATTGAATAGGATTGGAGAAATACTGCATTTTGGATGGATGAATAAGAAGCAAATGGCAAAAAGTATTTCTAATGAACAAATAGATAATATCTATCAAACCGCTTTGGACAATGGTGCTAGCGGTGGAAAGATATCCGGTGCAGGTGGCGGTGGTTTTATGTTTTTCTACTGTCCTAACAATACTAAAAGTAAAGTTGCTGCTGCAATTTCAAAATTGGGTGGAAGAATCCAACCTTTTCAATTCACAAAAGAAGGTTTAACAACTTGGACAATCTCAGAATGATTATGACAACTACAATTAAGGAAACAAATTTCCAGTTCAACGGACAGACAAAAGTATACAAGGGTAAAGTCAGAGACGTTTATAATATTAAAGATAAATATCTTGTGATGGTTGCCTCTGACAGAATCAGCGCTTTTGATGTGGTTTTACCAAAAGGTATTCCGTATAAAGGTCAGGTCTTAAACCAAATTGCAGAATACTTTTTAAATGCAACAAAAGACATTGTTCCTAACTGGTTAATGGCTTGTCCGCATCCTTCTGTAAGTATAGGCAAGTTATGCGAGCCATTTAAGGTTGAAATGGTAATAAGAGGGTACTTAGCCGGACATGCGGCAAGAACCTATTCGAGTGGCAAAAGAGAATTATGTGGAGTTGTTTTACCTGAAGGATTAAAGGAAAATGACAAGCTTCCTGAGCCAATTATTACACCAACAACTAAGGCGAGTGAGGGTCACGATGAAGACATTAGCAGAGAAGAAATAATCAGGCAAGGAATTGTTTCAAAAGAACATTATGAGCAATTGGAAAAGTACACCAGAGCTTTGTATCAGCGCGGACAAGAAATGGCAAATAAAATGGGATTAATTTTGGTTGATACTAAATACGAATTTGGATTGTATAATGGTGAAATTTGTTTGATGGATGAAATTCATACACCGGATTCTTCAAGATATTTTTATTTGGAAGGTTACGATGAAAGACAAAAGAATGGGGAAGAACAAAAACAATTGAGCAAGGAATTTGTACGAAGATGGTTAATTGAAAATGGCTTTCAAGGCAAAGAGGGACAGGTAATTCCGGATATGAGTGAGGACTGGATAAAAGAGATTTCTGAAAGATATATTGAGTTATACGAAAAGGTTACCGGTAGAAAGTTTATTCCAAACAACAATATTGATAATCAATTTATCGTAGAAAAAGTAAATGAGGCTTTAGAAAAATTGAATTAATTGGAAAATAATATTTTCCCGTTAACCATGGTTTTAGATACTTTCTTAAAATTCTCAATCGATTCTAAAGGATTGCCATCAAGAAGTACCAGGTTTGCTTTCATGCCAACTTTAATATCACCCCACTTTGTTGCTTCTCTGTAAAAATCTGCTGCATTTACAGTGCAAATCTTTAAAATTTCCGATTCAGTAAAGCCTAATGCTTTATATTCTTGCATTTCATGAAACATTGCGTAGCCGGGTACATTAAATAAAACCGCATCCGGACTTAATAAAAATTTAACACCTTCTTGTTTTAATATCCGGATAGCATTTATTAATGTTTCAAATTCGCCAGCTGCAGCTTTTTTTTGTTTATTGTACAAATTGGCAGTGATGTGTTTTTTAGGATTAGCATACGCAATATATTGACTTTTCCAGGATTTAATTACCGCGGAATCGAGATTTGCTATTCCATTTCTGTTAAGCAATTCTTCAAGTTCAAACTGAAAGCCAACAATTTTTGCGAATGAAATTGTTGGACAAACAAAAATATCTTTCTCTTTCATTTTTTTAGCAATTTGCCTGAACTGAATGGTGTCATGTAAATAAGCATTTACAATTGGGCTCATGTGTTCGATTGAACGAAAATTCAAATCAACTGAAGTTTGCAAATCATTATAGGCATGCCCGGCTAAAATGATTTTTCTGGGTTCAAAAAGTTTAGAAAGACTTTTAATTGTTTCCGGTTTTAAACCGTTTAAATATTTTACAAATTGATATTTCCCATGCCTGTATTGTAGCATGAAATCTATTAAAGCTTTTTTCTGAACCAGACTGTCTTTGTCTGGTAAAGGAATCGATATATATAACTCAGGAGCTTTAATTAACCCATTAACTATACTGTCTCTATGTTTTGGATGAGATGGTTTACCTTGCATGCTTCTTAAATGAGTGATGCCGTTAGTAAGATAAAACTTATAAGTATCCTCAAAATTTATCAGACTCTGTTCGTCAGGCAAATGGACATGCATATCCGCCAAACCGGGAATTAAAAATTTATCCTTTCCGTCAATAACTTCAAAACCTTTGAATTTAGATGGTTTAAGCCCTTTCTTGATTTCTTTGATTAAACCGTTTTCAATAGCAACGTCTCCGGTTAATAAAATTTTACCTTCATTAGAAGAGACAACGTTAATGTTTTTAATCAAGTAGTTTTGAGATAAAACAACTTTAGCAAATAGAAACAGGAAAAAGTATAAAATTCTCCTTACCATTTTATTTACAATTGAGTGTTTTATTTTTTAGTACTTTTTTTTGTAGCCTTTTTTGCCGCTTTTTTTGCCACTTTCTTAACTGCTTTTTTAGGACTTGCTTTTTTCACGGTTTTCTTGGCAGCTTTTTTTGTCGGTGCTTTTTTTGCCGATTTTTTCGCTGGAACCTTCTTTTTACCTTTATTCTCAGCATTTAAAACAGCTTGTTCGTATGCATCAGGTCCGCCGATAATATTTACCACATCAGCAAAAGTTAATTTTTCTGCTTCTTGATTTTTAGGGATTCTAAAATTTTCTCTGCCTAATGCAATATATGGTCCCCATCTGCCTTTAAGGATTTGCAGCTTATCATTTTCATCAAACTTTTTGATAATTTTTTCTAAATCACGTTGACGTTTTGCCAGAATTAATTCAATACATCTGTCACCGGTTACAGAATAAGGATCATCTTCTTTTGTTAATGATGTAAATACACTATTGTGTACTACATATGGTCCAAATCTTCCAATACCCACCTTCATTTCTTTTCCTTCAAATTCACCAACAATTCTAGGCATTTTAAATAAAAGCAACGCTTCTTCCAAAGTAATGGTTTCCATTCTTTGGGATTTTAATAAACCTGCAAATTGTGGTTTTTCGCCTGTTTCTTCGTTAGTTTCTCCAATTTGTGCTAATGGACCAAATCTTCCAATTCTTACTATAACTCTCTTCCCACTTACAGGGTCTATTCCTAATTCTCTTTCTCCGCTTGCTCTTTCACTTTCATCAATCGTTTTCTCAACTGTTTTATGAAATGGTTTGTAAAATTCTTTAAGCATGCTTTGCCATGATATTTTACCTTCTGCTATTTCATCAAACTCTTCTTCAACTTTAGCCGTAAAATGAAAATCTAAAATATCTGGAAAGTATTGAAGCAAAAAATCATTTACTACCATGCCGATATCTGTTGGCATTAATTTGTTTTTATCTGCACCTGTTGTTTCAGTTTTAACTTCACTATTAATGGAGTTATTTTTTAATGTTAATACCTTGTATTCTCTAACTGTTCCGGGTAAATCACTTTTTTCAACATAATTTCTTTTTTGGACAGTTGAAATAGTTGGTGCATATGTACTAGGTCTTCCGATACCTAGTTCTTCTAATTTCTTTACCAGACTTGCTTCTGTGTATCTTGGCGGATGATGTGAGAAGCGCTGAGTAGAAATGATTTCAGAAAGTTCCAGATTCTCTCCAACTTTCATTGGGGGAAGCATGCCACTTTGTTCTTTGTCTTCATCATTTTCATCATCTGTTCCTTCCAAATAAACTTTCAGAAAACCGTCAAATTTTAATACTTCACCTTGTGCAACAAATAATTCATTAGTTGTATTAGGAGAAATCTTTACCGTAGTTTTTTCAAGTTCCGCATCAGACATCTGACTGGCAATTGTTCTTTTCCAAATCAAATCATAAAGTCTTTGCTCATTTCTATCTCCATCTACTTCCTGACGATCGATATAAGTGGGACGAATTGCCTCGTGTGCTTCTTGCGCACCTTTGGCTTTTGTTTTGAATACTCTTTGGTGATGGTAGTTTTTACCGTAGTTCTTTGTAATGGCTTCTTGTGCTTGCTTTAAAGCCGTTTCAGATAAATTCACACTATCAGTTCTCATGTAAGTGATCTTACCTGCTTCATATAATTTTTGTGCAACAACCATTGTTTGAGATACACTAAAACCTAGTTTTCTGGATGCTTCTTGTTGAAGTGTAGAAGTAGTAAATGGAGCAGAAGGTGAACGCTTAGCAGGCTTGGTCTCAAGGCTGGCAATATTATAAATTGCCTCTTTACATTTTTCTAGAAAGGCATTGGCACTTTTTTCATCCGGAAATCTTGTATCTAATTCCGCTTTAAGAATTGTCTGACCAACTTTGAAAAAACCGTTTACTTTATATGAACTTACTGAAGTGAAATTTTGAATTTCTCTTTCTCTTTCTACTATTAATCTTACAGCTACAGATTGAACTCTTCCTGCAGATAAACTTGGCCTAACTTTTCTCCATAATATTGGCGACAATTCAAAACCAACTAGTCTGTCTAATATACGTCTCGCTTGTTGTGCGTTAACCAAATTGATATCAATTTCACGCGGATTTTTTATTGCAGCTTCAATTGCAGGCTTAGTTATTTCATGAAAAACAATACGCTTTGTGTTAGCTTTTTTTAATCCTAAAGACTCAAATAAATGCCAGCTGATTGCCTCTCCTTCACGGTCCTCATCGGAAGCTAACCAAACAGTTTCTGCATTTTTACTTAACTTTTTTAATTCTGAAATGACTTTTTCCTTGTCAGAAGAAACTTCATATGTCGGTTCAAAGTTTTTTTCTATATCAACACCGTAACCCTTTTTAACTAAGTCTCTTACATGTCCAAAACTCGATTTAACAACGAAATCTTTCCCTAAAAATCCTTCGATGGTTTTGGCTTTGGCTGGCGACTCTACAATAACTAAATTCTTTCCCATAAGTTTATTCAGAACACAAAAAATTTCCGCAAAGGAAAAAAAATTAAAATGAATTTTCCAAAAAAATAGGTTAACACCCCTTTTTGGGTTACTAAAAAGGTGAAATAGCGTTAATTTCTGTCATTTTGTCATAATAAAGCGTAAATTTGCAACTCGTTTACATTATGATTTCAGAAAATAAAGTAATTGATGAGTCCAGACAAGGGGAATCATTACAGTTGGACGATCAAAAAAAGGAAAATTCTAAAAAATTATTTCTTGAGAGTTACGGTTGCCAAATGAATTTTAGCGACAGTGAGATTGTTGCGTCAATATTAACCAAGGAGGGATTTTCAACAACGACAGATATAAAGGAAGCTGATTTAATATTAGTTAATACTTGTGCTATTAGAGAAAATGCAGAGCAAAGAGTAAGAAACAGATTAACTGAATTCAAACACATCAAAGAAAAGAATCCGGGCTTACTGGTTGGTGTACTGGGATGTATGGCAGAAAGATTGAAAACAAAATTTCTGGAGCAGGAAAAATTGGTTGATATTGTTGTTGGCCCGGATGCTTACCGCGACCTGCCAAATTTAATTGAAGAAGCAAGTGATGGAAAAAAAGCCATCAATGTTATTCTAAGTAAAGAAGAAACATATGCTGATTTAACGCCGGTTAGATTTTCAACCAATGGAATAACGGCTTTCATAAGTATAACCAGGGGTTGTGATAATATGTGCAGCTTTTGTGTTGTGCCATTTACCAGGGGTAGAGAAAGAAGCAGAGACCCTGAATCAATTATTCAGGAAGCAAAAGAAGCGTTTGCGGCCGGATATCGAGAAGTAACTTTACTAGGGCAGAATGTAGATTCGTATATCTGGACAGGTGGTGGATTAAAGAAAGATATTTTAACTGAAGAGCAAAAAGCGAACGCTGTAACTTTTGCTCAGTTACTTGAGAAAGTAGCATTGGTTCATCCTGATTTACGCATTAGGTTTTCCACTTCGCATCCTAAAGACATGACAGACGAAGTTTTAAGGATGATGGCCAAGTATGAAAATATATGTAATTACATTCATTTACCTGTCCAAAGTGGTAATTCAAGAGTGTTGGAAATGATGAACAGAGGTTACACACGTGAATGGTATCTGGACAGAATAAAAGCGATACGTGAAATTGTTCCCGATTGTGGTATTAGCACTGATATTATCACAGGATTTTGCTCTGAAACTGAAGAAGAACATAAAGAAACATTATCCTTAATGGAAAAGGTGATTTATGATTTCGCTTATATGTTTATGTATAGTGAAAGACCAAAAACTTTAGCTGAAAGAAAATTTAAAGACGATATTCCTGAGGATATAAAGAAAAAAAGATTGCAAGAGGTTGTTAATCTGCAGCAAAAACACAGTGCTATCAGAACAAAGCAAGCGATAGGAAAAATATTTAAAGTTTTAATAGAAGGAGAGTCAAAAAAATCTAAAGACATGTGGATGGGTAGAAACAGTCAGAATACGGTGATTGTCTTTCCGAAAGAGAATTACAGAAAGGGAGATTATGCGATGGTAACAGTTAACGATTGTACCAGTACAACGCTAATAGGTAAAGCATTATGAATTTTATAGAGATTAAGAACAAATACGGTATTATCGGACATAACTCTCAGTTGGAAAGAGCAATTGAGATTGCCATACAAGCCGCACCAACAGATTTAAACGTCTTAATAAATGGTGAAAGCGGTACAGGTAAGGAAGTTTTTCCTCAGATTATTCATCAATATAGTACTCGTAAGCACGGGCCATACATCGCGGTTAACTGTGGCGCTATACCTGAAGGAACAATTGATAGTGAATTGTTTGGACATGAAAAAGGAGCATTTACAGGAGCTACAGAAACAAGAAAAGGATACTTTGAAGTAGCCAACGGCGGTACTATTTTTTTAGATGAAGTAGGAGAGTTACCATCAGCCACTCAGGCTAGATTGTTGCGTGTTCTGGAAACCGGAGAGTTTATTAAAGTTGGTAGCAGCAAAGTTCAGAAAACAGATGTACGTGTTGTTGCCGCAACAAACATTAATTTCTTTAATGCCATCCAAAAGGGAAAATTTAGAGAAGACCTGTATTACAGATTAAATACTTTACCAATATTTCTTCCTCCCTTAAGAGAAAGAAAAGAGGATATCCACTTGTTATTCAGAAAATTCGCAAACGATTGTGCGGTAAAATACAGGATGCCACATATTAAACTGACAGCGGATGCAGAGCAAGTTTTGATGAATTACTTCTGGCCAGGAAACATCAGACAGCTAAAAAATATTACAGAACAAATTTGTATTGTCGAGAAAAGCAGGGAAATCAATGCAGAAACACTGTTAAAATATTTGCCTAGATATTCTGCGGAAAATGTACCCGCTGTCATGAAACAAGGAGAAGGAGGAACATTCTTCGGAGCAGAACTAGGTGACAAAGATGTTCTGTTGAAAGTGATTGCTGATACCAGAAAAGAATTGAATGAATTAAAATCGATTGTTCATGAACTAATTATCAATTCGAACATGTCTGAGTCTATTGACAAATCTGCGGCTCATGGGTATTTACCCGGCACTGTTAAAAAAGAGGAAGGCAGTTTTATTACCTTGCATAAAGCTGGAGACGACGTAGCCAATGGAGAAACCATTGAAATTGAAGAATCACTTTCTTTGCAAGACAAAGAAATAGATATGATAAAAAAAGCGTTGATCAAGCACAAAGGGAAACGAAAATATGCTGCAAAGGAATTAGGAATAAGTGAGCGAACATTGTACAGAAAGATTAATGAGTACAACATAACAGAATAAAATTGAAATCTTTTTTGTTTAAATATTTAAAACACTATTCGAGCTTGATTTTATTGTCCGGATTAATTTTAACCGGCTGTAAGGCGCGTATTTCGCTTAGTGGCGCAACAATTCCTCAAGACGCTAAAACAATTTCTGTTGCATTTATCGAAAACAATTCATCGCTTGCGCCTCCTTCATTGGCACAGGTTTTTACAGAAAAATTAAGAGATGTGGTTTCGCAACAAACTAGTTTAGCACTGGTAAAGCAATCCGGTGACTTGCAATTTGAAGGTTTTATATCTGATTATGTGGTTGCGCCTGTTTCAATTCAATCAACAGACCAGGCAAGTGCTAACAGATTAACTATTTCGGTAAATATTAAGTACATCAACACAAAAGATGAAACTAAAAATTTTGAGCAAGTCTTCACACGATTTGCGGATTATAGCAGTTCTCAAAGTTTATCTGATAATGAAGAAAGCTTAATAAAAGAAATAAACAGGCAACTTACAGAAGACATTTTTAATAAAGCATTTAATAACTGGTAGTTGAAAGCAGAGGTATTAAATAAATTAATAAAAGATCCTCATCAAATGACTGAGAAGGAAATGTACGAGTTGGAAAAAATTATCGTACAGTTTCCATATTTTCATACTGCACATTTATTGCTAAGCGCAGGTGCTTATAAGCTGGACCCTGCCTTGTATCTGCGAACAGTTAAGAAATCGGCAATTTCTGTTCCTAGCCGAAAACGTTTGTATGATTTATTAAAAGAGTCTGAAAAAATTAAGGAAGAATTAATTATTGAAGAACCAATTAAAGTTGAGGTTAAAGAAGAGAAAATTGAAACCGTTGAAGCTAAAACAAAAACAGAACCAATAATAGAGAAAGAAAAAGTTGAGAAAGTTTTATCTGAAGAAAAAGTTAAAGTTGATATCAACGAACAAGTGGAGAAAGAAATCAGTTCTGAATTAATTGAAGCAATGATTGAGAAAGAGCTTCAACTTAAGTCTCAAAAGATAACTGAAGAAGAGGAAAAGAAATCACTTGAAACAAAAGCGAAAGCTATCCCTGAAACAGCAAGTTTTACCTCTTGGTTAAACCATTTTTCTGCCGAGACTAAAGGTGAAATTCAAAAATCAGAATCAAAAGAAGATAGGAAAGGAATTTCAGAAAAGGCAGTGTCAAAAGAAAAGGATAGTAGCTCAAAGTTGAAGCAAAGGCAATTGATAGATAAGATTATCGACATGAATCCCGGTCCGATAAAAATTAAAACCGATAAGAAATTCTTCAGTTCTAACATCCAGGCAAAAGAAAGCTTGTTGGAAAACGAACATCTTGTAACTGAGACACTTGCGGATATTTATGCTTCTCAGGGAAATATTGGAAAAGCCATTAGAGCATACGAGATTTTAAGTTTGAAATATCCAAATAAAAGTGTTTACTTTGCATCCCTTATTGAAAAATTAAGAAATAAAGAATAGTATGATTTTCTCGATATTAATCATTTTAGTGTGTGTCCTTTTAATTTTGGTAGTGTTAATCCAAAATTCTAAAGGTGGTGGAATTCAAAGTCAGTTTGGAGCCGCAAACCAAATTATGGGCGTTAAGCGTGGAACTGAAGTTATTGAAAAATTAACTTGGGGATTAGCTATAGGATTGTTTTTCCTTAGCATTTTAATGGCCCCAAAAACTTCTGATGTAGGCGCAACAGTGGATGAGGAAAATGGTTCTAAATTAAAGCAACGTGCAGCAAGCGCAGTTGCCGTGCCTCAAAAACAACAAGCACCGGCAGCGCAGCCAATGGCACCGCAACAACAGCCACAACAACAACCACAACCGTAATAAATTGCATAAAATTATTTTTAAGGCTTTCAGAAATGAAAGCCTTTTTTTTGCAATTAAAAATTGTTGTGAAAAATAATTTTGTTCAAACATTTTGAAACTTACTATGCAGAATATCATTTTCTAAAGTACTTTAGCAAAGAACATGCAGGTATTTAAATTTGGCGGAGCATCGGTAAAAGATGCAGAGTCTGTTAGAAATGTGGCAAACATTTTAAGAAAGCATTGCGACCGCAAAACTGTTGTGGTGATTTCTGCAATGGGAAAAATGACCAATGCATTGGAAGAAATTGTCAACTTAAGATTAAACTCTGAAAACAGATTGAGTGAAGCCACTTCAAACTTTTTTAATTTTCACAATACAATATTAAATGAGTTAATTCCGGCCGATGGGTTAGTTTATTCCAACTTCGAGAATTTAAAATCAAAATTTGAGCAGACGCTTGAATTGCCTATTGTTTCAGCCAACCAAACCTATGATGCCATCGTTTGTTTTGGAGAGTTGCTTTCAACTTTCATTGTTTCCAGCTATCTCAACAAAATTGGTATCAATAATAAATTGGTGGATGCAAGGGAATTAATTAAAACTGATTCAAGTTTTCGTGAAGCCAATGTAAATTTTCAATTAAGTGAAGATTTAATTCGACATAATTTACTTGATGAATTAGACAAAAATGAAATTATTATCACACAAGGTTTTATTGGTTCTGATGCAAATAACAACGCTGTAACACTTGGCAGGGAAGGAAGTGATTATACCGCTTCTTTAATAGCATATTTTATAAACGCATCGAAAGTTGTGATTTGGAAAGATGTACCCGGAGTGCTAAATGCCGATCCGAAATACTTTAAGAATACAGAAATTATTAAAGAATTAAGTTATCATGATGCCATTGAAATGACTTACTTCGGCGCTTCTGTTATTCATCCAAAAACGATAAAACCGCTGCAAAACAAATCAATTACCCTTTATGTGAATTCGTTCTTAGCACCCGAAAAAACAGGGACCGCAATAGGAAATACAAATTCAAGATTAAACATCCCTACTTTTATTTTCAAAAACAACCAAATCCTTGTTTCTGTTCAACCTAAAGATTTTAGCTTTATCGCAGAAAAAAACTTAAGCACAATTTTTAAAATCATTTCGGATTTAAACATCAAAGTAAATATGATGCAAAATTCCGCTTTAAGTTTTAGTATTTGTATCGATAATAATTCTGAAAGATTCAGTGATTTATTGGAGCAATTATCGGAAGGCTATAGTGTTCTTTACAATGAAAATGTAAAACTCATGACCATAAGAAATTACAATGACGATTTGATAAGTCAACTTGCTAAAAATCATGAGATTTTATTAGAACAGAGAACAAGAACTACCATTCAAATGGTTCTAAACGAAGTGATTATATAAAACACTGATTATCAACATTAAAAAATATATTACTTAACAAAATAATTGTGGGAATGTTTGTTTTTTAAAATTGTTTAACTAATTTAGCGCCTTAAGTACATTGAGTGAAAGTGTGCTTATATTTATTTAATAGATAACTATGAGAAAATTAATTACCAAAGTTAGCCTTGCGATTGCAGGTTTTTCAGGTGTCCTTATGGCCCAGCAAGATCCACAATTTACACAGTTCTTTAATAATAAGCTGATGTATAATGCAGGTTATGCTGGCGTTTCCGGCAATATTTGTGGCGTAATACATTATCGTCAACAATGGTCAAGCTTTCCGGGAGCACCAAAATCATTTGCTTTAACGGCAGATATGAAAATCCCTGAAATGCCTTTGGGAGTTGGTTTAAACGTAATGAATGACCAAATTGGTCCAATGAAAACTTTGTTCTTAAGAATCCCAGTAGCTTACCATTTAAAATTAGCTGGTGGTGTTCTTGGTTTGGGACTTGATTTAGGTATGTTGCAAAAGCAAATCAGTAATGAATGGATTACACCGGATATCGACGCTGTGGATATTCACATACCAGGAGCTTACGAGTATGGAAATAATCCTGATTTAAATAAAACAACTTATGATGTAGGTTTTGGTGCTTATTTCCAAGTACCTGGACAGTTCTATGTAGGTTTATCTTCTACGCATTTACCTGCACAAGTTCTTTCTTCTTCTTCTGATATTCAATTTAAAATGACCCGTCACTATTATTTAATGGGAGGGTATGAGTATGCTTTAGATCCGAGAAATTCAATTGTAGCTAATGTTATGGTTCGTTCTGACGTTAATGCAACTATTTTTGACATCAATGGCTTGTACAAATGGAACAACAATTTATTAGCAGGTGCTACTTATCGTTTAGGTGACGCTGTTGCTCCAATGATTGGTTGGCAGCAAGCTATTCCTGGTCGCCCATTTACAGTTAAAGGTATGTATTCTTATGATGTAACTCTTTCTAAAATAAGAGGTTACTCTAAAGGAACACACGAATTAACCATAGGTGTATGTTATATACCTAAGGTGAAGAAAATGACCGCTCATGGCGAAGAACGCTTCTTAAATTAAAAAAATTGTAACCTTTTTAAGAAACTATCGTTAAAGCCATGTACGACTAACAATTAGTGTTAATAACTTTTGAGTGATTGAAAGTTGTAACATAATGAGTGAGTCGGGTTATAAAAAGAAAGTATATGAAAAAACTAATCATATTAGCGTCGTTTGTAGCAGTCGTTGTTGGTTGTAACAAACATAGTGCTGAGTTAGTTGGTGTAACCGGACGTGAGAAATGGTATCAACCTGATCCGTTTGGAACTCTTTACATCCCAATGGGTTCGTACCATATGGGTCCGGATGATGAAGAATCACCTATGGCGCACACAACAAATTCTAAGATGGTATCGGTTCAGGCCTTTTACATTGACGATTCTGAAATTTCAAATAATGAATACCGTCAGTTTGTTTACTGGGTTCGTGACTCTATCGCTCGTAAATTACTAGCTTTTGGTTCTAGTGGTGAGGCAGAGGAATTCCAAATTCAACAGGATGACTTCCTTTCTGTTTGGCCGGTATATAAAGGAGATAATAATCTTCAGGATCCATATATCAACTGGGACAAGAGTATCAATTGGGAGAGTGATGATGATGATTACAGAGCAGATTTACAACCCCTTTATTTACCTGAAGGAGAGCGTTTTTATAACAGAAAAGAGATTGACACAAGAAAGCTAAACTATGAGTATTATAGAATTGATATCCGTTTAGCTGCATCTAAGTCTAACCGTTTCCGTCCGAATAAGTCGGCTGATGTTCAGGATGCTGCTCACCAATATAAAAAAGGCGAGTATAATAATGGTGTTCACTTAAATGATGGTCAGTTAGGTGCTCCAGGTACAATGGCAACTCAAGCCGGAGACCCGGCAAAAGACCCTAAGACTTTAGGTACTTATAATGTTAAAGATCAAGAATCTATTGGCGCAGGTAATTACAGAGAGCGCGTAAGAAATGGTGTTGATCGTTCTGTGTTTATTATCAAAGATATTATTAATGTTTACCCTGACACTCTAGCTTGGGTACACGATTATACTTATTCATTTAATGAACCATTAACTAATATGTATTTTTGGCACCCGGCTTATGATGATTATCCTGTAGTAGGGGTAACTTGGAAACAAGCTCGTGCATTCTCTATCTGGCGTTCGTTATTACTTAATAACTATCTAATGGGAACAGGTCAGTCTATTGTTAACGACTTCCGTTTGCCAACTGAAAGTGAGTGGGAATACGCTGCTAGAGGTGGCCTGGATAAATCTCCTTACCCTTGGGGTGGTCCTTATATCAGAAACTCTAGAGGTTGTTTCTTAGGTAACTTCAAGCCAATGAGAGGTTCGTACATTGATGACGGTGGATTCCATACTGTATATATTTACTCATACAACCCTAACGATTACGGTTTGTATTGTATGGCAGGAAATGCTTCAGAATGGACAAGCAATGCTTTTGATGAATCAGCATACGATTTCCAACATGATCTGAATCCAGATTACGTTTACGAGGCTCAAGATAAAGATGCTAATGTATTAAAACGTAAGGTAATTCGTGGTGGTAGTTGGAAGGATGTAGGTTATTACTTACAAACAAGTGCAAGAACCTACGAATATCAGGATACTGCAAAATGTTACCTTGGATTTAGAAATGTTATGACTTATTTAGGTCGTGCAAAAGGTGACGATATTTAATAGAAAAAACACAAACACAAATAATAACAATTAATCA
>JBFWYJ010000015.1:0-19296 GCA_050186555.1 Bacteroidia bacterium | reverse complement strand
CATTAGTATTTGAAAATATCGAACTAATTAAGACACTTCCCGGAAATGGATTGATAAAAAAATTCAAAGAAGCATCGAAAAAAATGAATGCTAAAGATGCTAGTAAGGATATGTTTGAGGCGCTTACAAAGAATGCTAAAAAAGCAGAATTTGCGCTTGAACTATTATTTATCCAAGATCCTAATACTTTAAAAACACCAACGTATATAGCGCAGGGGTTAACGTGGCTTCATGATAAGTTGAAAATGAAACAAACAGACATCGAATTACCTAAATAAATATTATGAGTAGCGAAGCATATAACAATCAAATCGATGATCATGTAGACAAAGAGATATTTGATTGTTTGAATATTCATGATCCAAAGAGTTTTTTCCTTTTTGCTGGTGCTGGTTCAGGTAAAACACGCTCACTTGTGACAGTACTTGAAAAATTAAGAAAGGAATATGGTCAGAATTTACGAGTAAAACGTCAGCAAATTGCTATCATAACATATACGAATGCGGCTTGTGATGAAATTAAACATCGTATTGAGTATGATCCTCTTTTTTCTGTATCGACAATTCATAGTTTTATTTGGGATTTAATCAACAATTATCATACAGATATTAAAGAGTGGCTTAGAGTAAATTTAACAAATGAGATTTCTGAATTAAATGACCTTCAGTCAAGGAGCAGAGGCGCAAATAAAACAACAATTGACAGAGCAAAAAAGATTAATGCAAAATCCAAGCGATTACAAGGACTTAATGAAATTACACGATTTACCTATAATCCTAATGGTGATAATCTTACCCGAGATGCTTTAAATCATAGCGAAGTGATTGGGTTAGGAGCATATTTCATAATGGAGAAGCCATTAATGCAACACATTTTAATACAAAAATTTCCGATTTTGCTTATTGATGAAAGTCAAGATACTAGGGAAGAACTTATAGATGCGTTTTTCAACGTACAAAAGATTAATCCAAAACATTTTGCGTTAGGTCTATTTGGAGACACGATGCAACGGATTTATAGTGATGGTAAAAAGGGATTAGGGCAATCATTACCTGCAGATTGGCTCCAACCTGCAAAAAAGATGAACCATCGTTGCCCAAAACGTATTATTCGTTTAATAAATAAAATACGTGCAGATGTAGATAAACAGGAGCAATTACCAAGAACGGATAAAGAAGAAGGATTTGTAAGGTTTTTTATTGTTTCAAATAAGTTGCCAAATAAATTCCAAATCGAGGATGATATTTCAAAAAAAATGGCTGCTACAACGAGTGATAATTCATGGACGGGTTCAAATGCTGATGTTCAGAAACTAATCTTGGAACATCATATGGCTGCGAGAAGGATGGGGTTCAGCGATTTGTTTGAGCCATTACACGCAGTAGATCGCTTAAAAACAAGTTTATTAGATGGAACTTTGCCTGGTATTCGTTTATTTACTCAGATTATTTTACCATTAGTAAAAGCTAAACAATCAGGTGATGAATTTGCGGTTGCAAGAATTGTCCGAGAAAATTCACCATCATTTGAACTAAAATCCTTCAAGAAAAGTAAGTCTCAACTGGAGATTATTAAAAAAGCTAATGATGATGTAAATTCTTTATTTGCTTTGTGGAATGGTTCATCAGAACCTAAATTAATTGATATTCTTCTCCATGTCCATAAGTCTACTTTGTTTTCTATACCTGAAAGCTTGATGATAATAGCAAAGAGGTCGGATGACGAGCAACCTATTAGTGAAAGTGCCGGAGTAGTTAATCCTGATGAAGATGAAAATAAGGATGACATAATAGAAGCCTGGGATTTAGCATTGGCTCAACCTTTTAGTCAGATTGAAGCTTATAATGATTATATATCTGGCGTAGGTAAATTTGCAACGCATCAGGGTGTTAAGGGAAGGGAGTTTCCCCGAGTTATGATAATAATAGATGATGAAGAAGCACGAGGTTTTTTATTTAGTTATGAAAAATTATTTGGAGCTAAACCTTTATCTGATACTGATGTACGGCATATGAAGGCTGGAGAGGAAACAGGCTTAGACAGAACCCGCAGATTGTTCTATGTCGGATGTAGTAGAGCAAAACAAAGCTTAGCTATAGTTGCTTATACCTCAGATCCTGAATTGGTAGAAAGGACTATCATACAAAACGGTTGGTTTCAAAAAGAAGAAGTTGACAATCAAAACATAAATTAAAAAATAACATTTCAAAAAATCGCACTTGTTGGCATATTTTGAGGCCGTGATAATGCCTCCATGCAAACTTGGCTTTCTGAGCTCGCTACTTTTCGATTTGACATAAAAGCAAGAATAAAAGAACTTCAAGAATATTTAAGGAAAAAGAGTTTAGTTTTTTGTATGTAATGATATCCATAGCTTTGGTGAAATTTTATAAGCAAAAACTATGGATATCGAATATCTTACTATTCCTTTTTCAGATTTGTCAAAAGCTATTGAGGAACTTAAGAAGGGGCCTGGCAACTTTCTTTCAACAAAAGTTACTAATGTAGAAGAATTAATAGCCGAAATAAAGCTAAGAGATGAATGGGTATTAAAATGCGGCAGTTTCTTTCAATCCTCCTTCAGTCGAAGTGACAATTTTTTTCAAAAAGGGTTTAAGGTTGCAAAGTCAAGTCAAAATGACAAAATAACAATATACCAAGATATTCAAAAGTCAGTAATTAACCTTAGAAATGATGTAGCCTCAAAACAAAGACTTCTTAGGTTTATGTTGGAATACATAAAGGTATCTGACCTTGTACTCAATCCAAATCATCCTGAAAAGGAAAAAAGAAAAGAATTTACTTTCGAGGAAAAGGAAGATTTTATTCTATCAAAGCTATATGATCTCTATAAAAACGGGTTTGATGAATTTGTTTCAATTCCTGAAATTCTCCATTTTAACGGTATAATTCTAAATCGGAGACACGAAGAAAGAGAACTTGTCAGAGGCCTTGTAGATGTAGATTTTGTAAAAATGTTTGCCTATGGAAGCGGCTGTACTGCCAAAATCATAGGTGAAGGCATTAAATACATTGAAAACAAAAGAAAAGAAGAACAGCAGCTTCAAGCCCAAATGAACAAGGAAACCTTATCATTTGATCCATTGGATATATCAAATGATACCGTCCAACGGGCTATTACTGATGCTCGAACACTTATTCAAGAAAATGGTGCATCAAGTGGTGTTGATAGAATTCATACTGCACTTCATGGGTATCTTCGGGAAGTTGCTAAACAATCGAATATTCAGTTTCTTGAAGATGATACTATTGCTCAAATTTTCAAAAAACTGAAAAAGGAGCATTCTGTTTTTCAATTTAATGGTACGAGACAAGAAGACATAACGTACATTGTAAATTCTATTAGTGGCATCATAGATAAGTTAAGTCCATTAAGAAACAAAGCCAGTTTATCCCATCCAAACGAAACCCTATTAGATGAAGACGAAGCAATGTTAGTTATGGATGCAACTCATACGGTATTTAATTACTTAAATAGAAAATTTAAAAAGCAAAATCATGAAATGTTACCTATGTCCTAATGACCTTACAGGCGAAAATATTAGTGAAGAGCATATCATTCCCAATGCCATCGGAGGGTATTTGAAGAGTGATAAACTCCTTTGCAGAATATGCAATTCGAAATTTGGCCAAAAAGCTGATGCTGAATTAGCCAAGCAATTTGCATTTCTATGTAGTTATCTCAATATTGATCGTGATCGTGGGAGCATCCCTACCCTAAAAGGCGGAAAAACAAAAGATGGTAAAGAATATCATCTTGTAAATGGCAGCAAACCTGCTTTCTCTAAACCTTCAATAAAAAAAATACAACAGGAAGGGGAAACATTGCTTTCCGTAACAGCAAGAAATGAAAAGGAATTGATACAAATTTTAAAAGGGTTAAAAAGGAAAAACCCAGATTTAGATATAGATAAATTGAAAGAAAGATTTCAGTGGAAAGAGGATTATGTAAATGAAAAGATAAGCTTCAACACTGCAGTTGGTGGCGATTTAGCCTTTCAGGCAATAACTAAAATAGCTGTAAATTACTTTCTCAATACAAAAAATGACAGGGTATCTATTTCTCATTTAATTCCATATCTTAAAAGCGAAATAGAATTAGAAATTGTCGATCACTATTATCCCCAATCACCAATCTACGAGCAAAATGGTGACGAAATCATTCACCTAATTCATTTAGTTGGGGATGTCAAAGAAAAGACACTTTACTGTTACCTAGAACTTTTTAGTTCATATTCATTTTTAGTACTGCTTTCCGATAACTATACTGAAAAAGATTTTTCTCATTCTTATGTATATGATGTACTAAAAAATGAAACTGTTGAAAAACAGGTTAATTTATCTCTCTCGTTGGAAGAAATCCAAGCTATTCGAACTGCCGATGCTAGTATTAATAGAGCAAGTTTGGTGAAAAATCTCAATCGTGTTATGGAAATTGGAAACAAAAAGCAAGTATCGCAAGAGATAAGCAATATTGCTTCAAAATCAGTAGATGAAATAATGATGAAATATCAAGAAGAAAGAATTACTAAGGAAATGTTGACGGAGGTTTTTGAAAAATCGGTTGAAAAATACATGTGTTTTGCTTATAGGAACCCGCAGAGTTCTTCAGAAGAGTAACTAACATTCTCATTATATGAAAGTCAAAATAGCGAAAGATCTGTATGCGAACTTAAATACTCTTATACGAGTGGAGTGGAAGCGTTTTTATCCAGTCTTGGTAATTCACGAAAGATTTGAGAAAATTTTAAAGTGGGTATTAAGGTTAATTGCTTTTATTGGAATTGCAACAAGTGTTATAGCGATTGACCAATGGTATGTGAGCCTTGGGGTAACTATACTCATCTTCCTAATTGAACAGTTCTTTGAGACGACCGCAATTGAATATACCACGATGGTCGTTCAACCATTTCCAGACTTTGAAGTTAAATACGACCAATGGAAAACAAATGGTTTTATGATACCCCAAGAAAAAAATGATGCGGGCTTAGCATATTTTGGTCCAGCCTATGCTGACAAGGAATATGCAATCAAGTTCTTTCAATATCTACGATCATGGGTTAACCATAGCAGCAATGATGACACAGAAAATAATCTGGTTATTTCATTAGTCATTGAACCAAATGAAGAATATACTACATACTTATATGCAAATCCTGGACGAAAAAGACTTGATACTATGTTCAAATTTATGGGCAACCAAAGTAAGCTTGAAAAATATGGTAAACGACAGCAAGAGTTTATTGCTCAGATGACATATTGGAACACACTTGATTTTAAAGATGGGTATTTTATTAAAAAATTTCTTGATTTCCAAAAAACCAATGAACCATTTATTTTCCTGCCTTGTGTAGTTCCAAAAGATGGAAAGCCAATGGAATTTTTATTTGACCATGGCATAAAAAAATATGAATTTCAGGTAAGACATAGATACGAGGTGCAAAAAGATGAGCTTGAAGATGTATTTAATCCACAGAAGTATAACGATTAAGGAAGAAGGGGAATAATTAGACCTACTTGTGGGCATTTATGAGGCAGAGATAATGCCTTAATGCAATCAAACCAAGACATTTTATATCTCGCCAAAACCAATTTCAGAAATAAGAATGAACGCTTTGGCATTAGACAAGCCGACCGTCTTTTACATACCTACATCATTGGAAAAACCGGAACAGGTAAAACAACCTTGCTTGAAACCATGCTCATGCAAGACATTCAGGACGGGAGAGGGTGTTGTCTTTTAGATCCGCATGGAGACCTTGTTTCCAAGATTGCAGGACAAATACCGGAATATAGGCAGCAGGATGTTATATACCTCGATATAACTGACATAAACCAACCGTGGGGATATAATCCTATCAAACGTGTTTCGTTTGAAAAGCGGCCACTGATTGCATCCAGTATTTTGGAGGTGTTCAAAAAACTCTGGTCAAATGCTTGGGGTCCGAAACTCGAACACATATTTCGATTTACACTTTTAGCATTGTTGGACCAGCCAAAGGCAACTATGGCAGATATTCCAACGATGCTCATGGATAAAGATTTTCGGAAACAAGCCTTGGTACATGTAGAAAGTAAAGAAGTAAAAGAGTTTTGGAAGAAGGAGTTTCCAAGATACATGCAGAACGATATTTTGCCTGTTTTAAACAAGGTAGGTAGCATATTGGTGTATCCAGCCATTCGGAGGGTTATCATTGAAAACAGGCAGGAAATTTCGCTTAGGAAGGCCATTGATAACGGGAAGATACTTTTAGTGAACCTTTCAAAAGGGGCTGTGGGTGAAGATGTCTGTCAGATCCTAGGGGCATTACTTCTTACCTCGCTTGCTTCGGCTGCATTTTCCCGAGTTGATATTCCTGAAGAGCACCGTAAACCATTTCACATTGTCTGCGATGAAGCACAGAACTTTGCCACACTGAGTTTAGTGAATATGCTTTCTGAACTGAGAAAGTATAAGGTTAGCCTTACGTTGTCTCATCAATACATGAACCAGCTTGAAACTGAAATATTAGATGCTGTATTAGGAAATGTGGGAACACACATCTGCTTTCGTATTGATGCTATGGATGCAAATAGAATGGCGCAGAAAATGCTTTTGGAATTTGAGCCAATAGATTTTATGTATTTACCCAATTACCATATCTACCTTACACTTATGATTGATGGGAAACCATCGAAGCCTTTTAGTGCAATTACAATATGTCCTGTGTGATTTTCATATATTTGATTAAATAATTGCATTTGCCAAAATTTCAACCCTAAAATCATTAATAATGGATCGCCTGCAGGACGTAATAGGAATTATAAGATTTGGCCTTGAAAATCTAGACACTTTTAGTAAAGGAAGTAAAAAAGTTAGCGTTAAAGATGTTTATGTAATCAACGAAGACGGTCTTTGTTGTGAGTTCTACCCATACTCGACTAATTCATTAGACATAAAGATGGAGATTTCAATCGTAATGAGTTTTTTCAATGGTTTTTTTAGAACGGGCGAATTTTGGAATACAAACTTTGCTCAATATGCTGTAAAAGCCTTTGACAAAAGCAATGTTGAGTTAATATATGCCATTTCATCAAAATCAACCGCGGAACTTCTTGGTACAGGTAAGAATTCAATTGATTGGCTAAAATTAACATATTTTCAAGAAAATACTGAGGATTATCGACTTGCTCAATCAAAAAGAATTATCGCTGAGATTGAAAACTGTCTTCGTGAATTGGTTAAAAACAAACTAAAAGAACAATTTGGTCCCAATTGGTGGGACCTTAGCTTGGACAACAACTTAGGTAGAGATGTTAAATCAACTTACTTAAATCAGTTTGGCGTAGGGTGCAATGATGGAGACGTATTGATCTCCTATACTTTCACGCTACAACTAAAAAGAATTATATCCACTCACTTTAAGTTGTTTAAATCTTACTTTGATAGTCTTGCCGATTTTGATAGTCAAATGGATAATTTGAACAAAATTAGACGTGAGGAAGCTCATAACAGAAGTATTTCAGAAAGCAACTTACATGAGTTGCATTCTTTGCATGAAAAACTCACTGCAAAAGCATTAGCAGAGTTAATTGAATTTCAATCAGGTTATTTGACAGAAAATTGGAGATTTAAAATCAAAAAAATAATGACTGAAAGACAGTACAAACCTATTCATAATGGACATGACGTCTTAAATGAAAAGGATCTTTTAATTAAGCTTCAAAAGTCGAAACAAAATATTGAAAACTTGATTTCATACCTTGACGAGACCCTCATTAAACTTAAATCTATATCAACCCCGGTTCATAAGAAAGCAGCGCAACGAGAATTGGTAAATGTTCTTGAAAAATTTAAAGACTTACAAGCAAAGCTGCTTCAAGCTTCAATCACTCTTGACGAGGATGAAATTAAAATGACAGTGACAAAAATGGACGAGCATAAAATAGTAATGGACGATTTTGTAGGAAATTTTTTGCTTACTGAAAGCTAAAGCCCAAATCTTTGGATGATAAGGACAAAAACTTGTGCAAAATTTATTTTATCATCTTGGATTTTATTGGAGAGTTGTCTAAGTATTAATACATTTGAGAAATTAAAAAAATTATGGCAAAGAAAAGCACAGCAAAGCCTAAAACTACTAAGTCAAAACCGGCTTCAAAACCTGCAAAAAAGACCACAACAAGCAGAGGGCTATTTGGCACGGGCGGGCCAGTAAAAGGCAAAGGCAAAAAATAAGAGCCTCATGAAGAAAGGTTTGGAAGAATATAAGCAAGATGCTTATGAACTTGCCAAAAAAACTAGCGAAATAAGCAGACAGCTTGCTTTTGCTGGGATTGCTATTATTTGGATTTATAGAAATCCCGATCCTAATCCCATTCTACTTCAGGGTGGATTATTATTGCCTCTTTTTTTATGGATACTATGTTTATCTATTGATTTGGTTCACCATTTTTTTGGTGCTTTAGCATGGTATATTTTTTTTCAGATAAAACAACATCAATTCAATGCGGGAGCATTGAAAAAAACGGACGATGTGGGAGGACCGTTTTGGGTTGATTATTTCGCTACTGCATTATTTATCATAAAAGTTACTCTTAATATTTGGGCATATATTGAATTAGGAAAATTCTTCTTACCAAAGTTAGGCTTGGTATAATCTTGTTATCTACCTTATCTGGATACACTTTAAGCCACTCATTGGAGCAGCTTATTGACATATATAACATGCCACATCGTTATACTTCTTTTGCTTAAGATCACCCGTTCGTCCCTCAACAACAAATTCAGTCAAATCACATTTGTTATTAAGGTCAACGATTGAAATAGCAGAGTTACTCATTTTTGGGATCTCATCTATCTTCTTTTGAAATGTAGATTGATTATCATGAAATTCTTGTTCAGAGTAGCGTGAGGTCTGGACGATGAAAAACAATCTACTTTTTTCCTTAAAGATGTATATGCCTCCAATATGCTCAAGTTTCTTATAAACTTCCAATGCATCTTTTGCATTATTCATTCCAGACCCAATTTGATAAGCCCATTTTTTCTCTTTTGAAGCTTGCTTCTCCGCCTTATTCCTTTTATTTTCTTGATCCATTTTTCGTATCTCTGAAATTAGCACTTCTCCAGCTTCTTTTCCTGCTTCAATATTATTCTTCTCGGGAAGGATAGTATTAGTTGTGATGTTCTCAGGTCGTGCATTTATTATCGCAAAAGAAGCAACGAATGCAATAATTACAATGGTTAGAACAGAGATCAGAAAAACTTTTTTAGTAGTCTTTTCATTAGGAGAAACCTTGCTGATTTGTCCTTCAATAGATTTTTGAAAAATCATTAAAATCCCTCCTGATATTACGGGAGCAATAATGGCTTCAACAAGTGGTGACATAGGAAGTGAATTAGAGGTTTTGCGGCAAGGTATAAAAAAGATTGGATGGGCGCACTTTTCAGCTAAACACCATTTCTTCATACTCATGGAAACATTCTTTAAAAATATGAACCATGAAAAATAAACACAACATTCAAGAAGTACAAATTCATTATTCACGACCTGAAATAAAAGGCATGCCTAAGGCACAAAGGTCATCAGAGGCAGCAACACTCTTTAAACTGTTCGCTGATCCTACAAGGCTAGATTACAAGGAATTCTTTTGGGTTATGTTGCTCTCTCAATCGCAACATGTCCTTGGTATTGCAGAAATCTCTGTAGGAACCACAAATGCAACAGCAGTAAACAGCAAAGAGATTTTCCAATTAGCACTGAAAGGGAATGCATCAAATGTAATAGTTGGGCATAACCATCCGAGTGGAAATACTCAACCGTCTTCAGAGGATATTAAGTTAACAAAAGACCTCGTTTCCTTTGGTCGCATGATTAGTATCTCAGTAAATGATCACATCATTTTAACTACAGAAGGTTACTACTCATTTGCGGATAATGGCCTGATCTAACATTGCGTTTAACTTGATAGAAGCCCGTCTCTGACGGGCTTTCTCATTGGCTACGATTACCAGCCTCATTGCTGCTTTTGCAGCCCTTCACATGAACATATTAGAGCTCTTCTCAGGAAGTCGCTCCATTGGCAAGGAAGCAGAGAAGCTTTCCATGCGTGTGTTTTCAACAGATGTTGAACCATTCGCAAACATTGATTTAGTAAAGGATATACGGAACGTTAAATATTCAGATGTTCCCTTTATTCCAGATGTGATTTGGGCATCTCCACCATGCACATCCTTCAGTATTCTTTCCTGTCGGTTTCACTGGAAAAAGGAAGGAGAAGTATATACTCCCAAAACAGAGAAAGGAACATTAGGGATACTGCTTGTGCAAAAAACACTTTCTATTATTCGTCATTACCAGAAACTCAATCCAAACTTGATTTGGTATATAGAAAATCCTCGTGGATTACTTCGTAAAATGCCGATTATGCAGCATCTTCTTCGACACACTGTTACATATTGTCAATATGGAGATACACGAATGAAGCCTACAGATATTTGGACAAATAATACTGCATGGAGACCGAAAGCTATGTGTAAGAACGGAAGCCCTTGCCATATTGCTTGTCCTCGTGGAAGCTCCACCGGCACAGTCGGATTAAGCAATAGCTATGAGAGGTCTAAAATACCACCTAAACTTTGCAAAGAACTGTTAATCGCAGCAATCATAAGATTGAGAGATATGAATTAAACTCTCATATTAAGAGGAAAAACCAGAAAAATTTATTAAAATAGATTGAATGCCATATCTTTAACAACAATTTGCAATGGCAATTACAACATAGGAATGAAAATACTTCTGGGTGTATTAATAATAATAGTTAGCATATTTAATTATTCTTTTGGGCAAGAGATAGGTACTCTTCAATATAAAAATAAACAATTTAAAGTAAAAATTTCATATCAAGCTATAGATTCAATCAAAAGCAGCATTGAGAAATATCCATACAATGATCCATATAAAAAAGCATGGTCAACATGTACGATATCTCAAATGTATCTGTTGCTAAACAATCAGGTTTCTGCTCAAAAATATTTCTTAGAGGCCAAAACTGAACTAAAGAAATTATCACCAGATTCCCTGTGTATCTGTTTGCTTGAGATAAATAGCCTTATCGTTTCTCAATATAATAATATTCCAAATGGAGTAAATTTTGATATTGTTTCAGACTTAAATGATATTGGAATAAATGAACTTCCTAAATGTAATAACTTAGACATTAATAATTTTTCAGTCTTCTTCTTAACCAATAATGCTGCTCAAACGTGGAAATATAATTATTCAAAAGCTATACAATACTTTGAAAAATTAAGAACCATTTCCACACCTATTGCTCTCAGAGATATCCTAAGCCCCAACGAAGCAAATTTAGAACTTATAAAAGACCCCCTGAGACGATATGTGCGATTTATGTATAATCTCGTTTTATCGCCCAATGCAACAAACCAACAACTCTGCAATGAAAATAACTGTTTAGAAAATGCTTGGCTCGTTACTCAATTACTCAAATCTCGCACATTTAAATATCAACTTTTTAAAGAGTCTGTAAATGCGTTAAATAAAGAACAGAATTCAGTAGCACTTTCATGTATTAGATTTTTAGATTCTATTTATTATTCGTCAGAGTATCCAAAAAGCATTATTTTGAATAATTTTAAAATGAATTTTCCTATTCAAAAGAAGGTAGACTCTACAATATCTGTCCTTAATCAAATAGTTCCAGTATTTGATTTATTAATCTCCGATAAAATTAGTATTTCACAACTAAAGAATACTCTTAAGGAAAATGAGATATATGTTTCTATTATGTATATGGATAATAGGAGAAATGTATATGCATTAAAACTTGAAAAAAACAAAGCTCCGAATTTAATAAAACTTGATATAATGTCACTTGATTTATTTTTTCGAACTGAGTATTTTAAAAATAAAAAGATAAACCAACCGAGTTATATTACTATACGTGAGGGAGACACTCTGTATAAATACGATTTACAAGATTATCTTAAAGTAAATTACCCTCCAATGTTAGACCCTGTTACAAACGAAAAGTTTCTATATGAAAAACTTGTAAAACCTTTGAAACTTGCAATGAATAAAAGGATTATTTTAGAAATAGATCAAAACTTGGGCTCATTTCCTATAGGGTTAATTAAAAATCCTGCTACAGGAAAGCTGGTTCTTGAAGAAAATGAGTTTGTATATACTCCATCTGCAAGTATATTTTATTACCTAAGAACTCAAAATATTACGGATCAATATGAACTTGATTACATTGGATTTAGCTATAATTCTAGTAAAAGAACTTTTGTAGATAGCATTATCCAAGCCTCATCATTAAATTTCAAAAACAATCAGATTTATTTTCAGACCACAGAAAATCAAATTTACTCTTCAAATGAAGCCTTAAAAAATTCCAGATATTTACATTTTGCATGTCATAATAATATTACTGGCAATCGTTCGCAATTAGCATTTAAATCACAAGGAATATCAGATGGTTTAATAACTGAAGATGAAATAATCAATAAAATAAAAAATCATTCACTTTTGACGGTTTTAACTTCATGTACTACTGCCCCATATTTAGATGATTATGATTTTATTAAAGTTTATAAAGAGAATAATAATTATTACTCCCAAGAATCGTGTGTTTGTTCAATAGGTGAAACATTTTCAAATATTACAAGTGCATTTTTTGCTGCGGGGAGTAAAAAATTACTAGTGACTCAGTGGCAAATTCTAGATTCTCCGATTTCAGCTTTATTTATGGCAGATTTTTTTCATAATGTATCATCTAATTTTACTTTTAATGAGGCCCTGAAATTGTCACAAGAAAAGTTTAGTAAAAACTATGATGTGCATTATTGGGGAGGGTACATTCTGGTTGGAGATTAATATTCTATCTTCAGACTTTCACTTCCAGTATCGATTGTATTTGAATTAAATGAGATTGTAAAACTAAATTTCCCTTTATCGTAAGGTGCGAAGTAATTTCCTTCATCCTTGCAAAAAAACAAAACCTCAACAGTTCCAGCATCCTTTTCTTTTATTATTATCGGCTGAGATAAAGCTACTTCATAAGTTCCCTTATATTCATAAAGTTCTACTTTGTATTTAGCAAAAGCAGACAATTCTCTTGCCTCACTTGCACCTAATAAATTATCAAAATTTAATATCGAAATTGTTATAGAATTAAATAATATGGGAGAATTATTTTTTGTGTTGTCGATTGTAATTATTTCAACAGGAAAGCCATTTACATCCTTGTTTGGATTGATAATTAATTTTGGTTTAGTGAATTGTGTTGTAATATTTGTATCTGTATTTTCTGGTATATTTACAATATTTGGTAATTGTTCTGCTGAGGCATCTTTTATTTGAACTTCTTTATAAGAATTAAATATTGAGTCGATTTCAGCCTTTTCGTTTGACAATTCATGATTTCGTTTATAATTGTTTAATGCAATCCATAAGAGAGCACTAAGTAGAATCAGTACTATCACTATTATCACAGACATAACTACATTCCTTTTCTTCTTACGACTTTGTTCGTAGTAGATATTTTGTTTATTTAATAGTTCATTTTTAATAAAAGTATTAATTTGGTTTTTAACTACAGTATAAGAATCATTATTATTTCGAGCAGCTAACATATTCTGCTTAAGAATATTCTTCTTATTTGAGTCTATAGCTGTTAACTTTAAATCGATAAGCTGACTGTTAAGTCTATGCACGATAGCTTCAAACATAAGTGAAGTTGAACTATCCTGGACTAAATATGCTTTTATGTCCAGATCAAATTCGTTACCAATGTAATCAAACTCACTTTCCATTTGAGATAGCGATTTTTAAATAGTTGAAACGATTTTGATCAGCACTGTTCATAGTAATATTAAGACTCTCTATTTCATTGATCTTAACAGATACTAAGTTTATCAAAAATATTCTAAACGGGTTATCTGTACTTATAGTTGTACTAATTCCTATGGTTAAAACTTCTAATTCCATGAGGGTGTTACTTATCGTTTCAACACTAATGTCATTTTTCATCTGAGAATAAATTTGAACATAGTGTGTAATTAGGGAGTTATCAATGTTTATTTGAACCTGCTTTTCTTGATTAACATTGGCTTTTCGCTGTTCTTCAAAAGAAATATATACCAGAAACGCTGCAAATAAATTTACTATAGGCGAGGTTATTCCTCCAATTGTATCTCCAATAACTCCAGTTTTATCCCAATTGAAGTTATAGAAAACGAAAATTACCAACATAACAATAGAATAGACTGCAATACAAGCAGCGCAAAAAGTAAGTATTATTTTTTTCGACATAACAGAACTTTATTGGTTAATAAAAAGAGAATTTGCCAAAACTTATTATAGATGCTTTAATATATCAAAGATGGCAAATATTCATTTATTGTCACCAAAACATACGATTATGTTCTCATTTCATAGAACACAATCGTATGTTTTGGGGAATTTATCTACCCGAACAGAACCCTGTGGGCACCTTTAGATAAATAATAAAATAAATGATATTATGTTCTATGAAATCATAATAGGATTTTTGATTGCTCTATGCTTCACTATTGGTCTCTTTTTAGATAGGGAAAAGATAGTAGCAAGCCGCATTCCTCCATATCTTTTCTATGGTATAGCGATATGGGCAACAATAATCTTTTTTGCAGTCAGCTAATTTAGCTTAAAGGTGATATTTATATCACCTTTTTTATTTTGAAGTATACCTCTTTGGCAATTTATTGAGCCTGTTTTACTTTTTCATATCTGCTATACTCTTTGAAAATGTTCATTAAAAATCAAAGAACTATGAAAACAAAATCCAGAGAACCCGACAAAGAGCCTCGTGCTCGCACCATCCAATCCTTCAAATCAGTTTTTGATAAAGCAGCGTATGGGAATAGTTATGAGCAAACGTTCGATGACTTCCTTACCATTTGTATTTGTTGCTTTACGAGAAATTTCAAAACAGGGCTTTCTCATTATGAAGATGAGTATTTACGCGTTATTGAGCCGTATAAGGCTTTAGGCACCTTGAAATACCTCCCAATACTTCTTGCCGAATTAATCCTCTATATGGAAGAGAACATGGACAACTCACAAGGTAACGATCTCCTTGGAACATTCTTTGAACAAGAAATAAGCAGAGGAAGAAATGGACAGTTCTTTACTCCATTCCACGTGTGTCAATTAATGACACAATTAACGAGAGGTGAAGAAACAAAGTCTATGAGAGTGCTTGATCCATGTTGTGGGAGTGGGAGAATGCTATTAGCATTTGAGAAAGGGAGTAAATGTAAGCATGCATACTATGGCATCGACATAGATCCTCGGTGTGTGAAAATGACTGCTATAAATTTGTTCCTTAATGGTCAATGCGGAGAAGTTGTGTGCGGAGATGCGCTTGCACATAATGACTTCAAATTTGGGTATGAAATTTCCATATTATCTTTAGGGATATTTAAAATTGTAGAGATGGAAACTAGTACTATTTGGAAGTCTCAACGGACAACTAATTCAACCAGTAATCCGCACGAACAAAAAAAGCCGCCACAGTCACAGCTTGAATTGTTTTAAAGAAAAGCCGCTCACCAGAGTGGCTTTTTATTTCCTCTCATAATGCTATTTTGTAACAAAATATTGTATATTGCCCTCAAATATCTTCTAAAATCCAAAACCATGAAATCCAAAACTATTATTAATCTCTTTGCTCTTATCTGTAGCATTACAGTATTCACTTCATCTAAATTATGTGCACAAGAACAACTTGAAAGCTGGGGCATAACGTCAAAGATTTTCGATTTTGATCCTGCCAATCCTTCTGTTCCTACAGTCACAGCCTTACCCACTCCTTCAGCACTCCCGGGCTTTTCTACTCCAGCTTCATTATATTATTCCGGAACGAAAGCAAGTTATTTTCAAGGAAGTTATACGGATTGCTATGGTGAATTGAAAATTTTTGTAGTTGACGGAAAAGTTTATGATGGTGAGGGCTTTTTTATCACAGATATTGGCTTAGGCGTTAATTCAGAAGTTGTGATTGTTCCTTCAATGAATATGCCTTCTAGCAGCAAGTGTGAGTTATATTACATCTTTAGCGGAGCACCAAATTCAAGCACTACTGTGAATGTAACTGGAATATGGTTCTTATTGTCAAATCCAAATTTCACTGGGACAAATAGAATGGGTGCGAAAGACAATGCAGAAAGTTTTACCATAACCCTAACAGGTGGTAGTGCAAATTGTAAAAGCCTAATGCTTGCATCAGCACCACCTGATGCCAATGGCGATATAAATGTGTATGCTGCTACTTGTAATAAAATCGAAAAAATCAGATATACATCATTTACTTGGGCACTTCATACTGCACAAAATGTCACCTTTGCAGCCACTCCATCAGATCATAGCTTACGAAGTGAACTTGAAATCGTAAAATTATCAAATGGTCAGTATAAGGTTGCACATCCATACCTCAAAACCACAAGTGGAGTAAGTAAATGGAATTTAGCATTACATTCGCTCGGAACTACAGGGAACTTCACAGGAACAACAACTTATAAAGAAGTAACTCACGCTACTACTCCAAATTGGCAAACAGAAATTATTAAAGGATTAGAATTTTCTCAGAACGGAGATTATCTCTATTTCTCAAGCTTGCTTTCACCCTATCTTCATTATTATACTTATTCTTCAAATACATATACAGGACTACCAATTAGTTTAACTGATGCTGGTGATTTTAGGAGCGGGCAGATAGAGCGAGCGAGAGATGGGAAAGTATATTTTGTCGCGAACAATAGATTAGCAAGCATAAGTAGCAGTAATACTCCGGCAAGCACTTGGACAAACTCTGTTACAGGAACAGCCCTAGGAACCGGTTTTTATCCTTATACACAAGGGTATGCACCTGCTTCACCAGATTATAAATCGTATCTATTAATTGATCAGATAGACGGGCTCAACTATAGCAGTTGTACAGACGAGGGAGACGATATTTGTTGTCATCTTTCGTCATCATGGAATGAAACATCAAAAACAATTTCTTCAGGCAACCCTACTTGGGCAAGCACTACTTCAGGAGGAAATCCATATGGGGTGAATATTATCAGAATTAAAACAAATCTCACGGTAAACCCAGGACAAACGTTAACCTTGAAAAATTTAATCGTAGAATTTGGTGAAGGTGCTCAACTTGATGTTCAAGGAACACTGGCTCTTCAAGGTACAACCTTGAGATCTTCATGCCCTAATAGCATGTGGAATGGAGTAAAGGCAACCGGAAATGGAATTGTAACAATGACCATACAGGGCTTAATAGTTTCTTCAATTCAGGATGCTCTCATTGGGATAGAGACGACTGGAACTTCATCAAAAGTGAATGTAACTAGTTTATCCTTTTTTGAACGGAATGAAAAACATATCAGAATAAATACTGGGGGAACTTTAAATACCTTTTTATATTCTGTCTTTTCGCATTTAGAGCCATTAAAAGACCAAACGAAAGGAAAAGATCAAAGCGGGGGCACAATAGGTATACGATATGGGTTCAAAAGTTTTGAAGTCGTAAATTCAACCAATACACAATTCATTGGGGGTGCTCTTATAAACCAAGGGAATTGGTTTTATGAAGGACAGTATGGAGTGGATGCTGAAAACTCGAATGTGTGGGTGCTTCAAAATACATTTAATACAATACGTACGAGAGGTGTTGTTTCAAATGCAACGTATCAAACAAGGCAATTAACTGTCAGTAATGGAAACATCTTTAATACATGTAAGACTGCAATTGATGGGTATAATGGAACGAACCTTACCGTCACGGCAAATACATTTAATGGTGGAACTGAACATGCTATTAAATGGACATATAATGCCGGAAGAACACTCATTGTTGGCGATGAAGCAACATCCTCTTTGGGAAATACATTTACCGGTCAAAATTGGGCGAGTGTAATGTCAAGTGACAATGCAAGCTTACAAACCAATATAAGTATAGGATATAACATTATTAAAAATGCAGAATGGGCTGATGGTATCTATGTGGTAGAGAGCGCATCTCAAACAGGGCAGACCTATGCAAAAATGCATATAGTGCATAATTCAATTGAAGATATGGCAAACGGTATTGTTGTAAATAATGTTTGGGGTATAACTGGTCAGAATATTGCCCAAAACGTTAGTGACCCTGCAACAACATTTAAAATTAATAGCAATAGAATTAATTTTAGCACTGCATATATGTCAAATGTGAATGGTATACTCGTTGCTAATTCCCAGTATGTGAGGTCGCGTTTTAACAACGTAAGTACCTCGAGTAATTTTACATGGGGTAACCATGGAATTGATTATAGTAGTTCGCGCAATTCCTTAATTGAAAAGAATTGCATAACAGCTGCAACTGGAATTAATCTTGGATTAGATATGCTGTACTCAAATATTGATTGCAATACCCTTGATTATACTATTGTCGGAATAGATTTAGGATATGAAAACTTGCGAACGGGAGCTACTGATTATCATGGTGTATTTACACCTCCGAGTTCTACAACTCAGGACAGAATTAATTATTTTTCCAATACAGCTGGTTGGGGATATGATATGCGTCTCTTTTCCAGTGACCCAAATTTAAACAAATGGATTTATCCAAATGCTGCAACTATTAATTATACTTCATGCCCTCCTGGAACAATTCCTCTTGGAAGCCTTAATAATAGATGTAGTTCAGTTCCAGCCTGCGAACAACCACCCGTTGATGGGTTAATTGGTGGCGGTGGAGAGGAACAAAGCCTGATTGGTGGAGATGAAGAAGAATTTGACGGGATAGAAACAGATGGTGAAGATTACGATCCTTATTGGTTCCAGCAATTACCTAGCGAAGATCAGTGGATATTTGAATACCATGAGCAGGCTGCGCATAATGCAAATGATGACGGTATGGTAGTAACAGAAAATCCATTTATCCCCGCAATTTTGAGCGTAGAAAAATATATTTCAGAAACCAGTTTTGACCTTGCGCGAGAGGCTTTACATGAACTTACACCATCTAATCCTATTGAAAATAACTTAGTCAATGTGTATCAGATTATCATTTCATATAGACCAGAAGAACCACGAGAACTCAGCGAGGATGAAGTTGCCAACCTAACAGAAATAGCCAGTCAACACCCTAAAGATGGTGGACCTGCTGTATACTCTGCAAGAGCAATATTGAAGTTGAAAGAAAATCTAAACTTTTACGATCCCCTTCCTGAACCTACACGTCCTGATG
>JBFWYJ010000014.1:0-19301 GCA_050186555.1 Bacteroidia bacterium | reverse complement strand
ATCCATCGGATATCGAATTAGGAAGTAATATTAAGATAGAACAACATTGTTTTTTTGTTGGTAAAGGCGGCTTAAAAATAGGAGATAATTGTTTAATTGGAGCAGGTACAAAAATAATTACATCAGACCATGTGGCTGATAATGTTGAAGAACCGGTATTTAATCAAGGATTAAAATTCAAGGAAGTGTTAATTGAGAATGATGTGTGGCTTGGCTTTGACGTGAAAGTTTTGGCAGGTTCTGTAATTCGAAAAGGCTCTGTGATTGGAACAAACACGCTTGTTAACGGAATTGAAGTTGAAGAATATGCGGTCATGGCAGGCACGCCAGCTAAACTTATTAGGAAGAGAAAATAAATGACTATGATAGAAAATAAGACCATTTTTATAACCGGAGGAGCCGGTTTTATTGCAAATACCATAATTGCTAGGTTGGTTGAGAAGAATAAAATTATTGTGTATGATAATTTTCATCGTGATACTCTTAGTAGTTCACGATATGCAAACCATTCCAATATTATGGTAGTAAAGGGAGATGTACTTGATTATCCAACTTTAGCAAAAAGTATGAAAGGAAGTGATATCGTTATTCATGCGGCGGGAATTGCCGGAATTGATACGGTAATAAAGGACCCTGTAAAAACTATGCGCGTAAATATGATTGGCACTGCTAATGCACTTGAAGCCGCCTTAGAATGTGGCGTAAAGGATAGGGTTATTGATTTTTCTACTTCTGAGATATTCGGTTCATATGCTTTCAAGTCAACTGAAGAAGACAATACAGTTGCAGGTAGTGCAGGAGAGGCAAGATGGACATATGCGGTTAGTAAACTTGCAGGCGAACACTTGGCACACGCGTATTATAAGAAGCATAACTTACCGACAGTTACAGTTAGGCCATTTAACGTATATGGTCCGGGGCAAACCGGAGAAGGAGCTATTCAAATTTTTATTAAGCGCGCAATTCAAAATCTTGATATTAATATTAACGGAGACGGAAATCAAATAAGGGCATGGTGTTATGTTGATGATTTCGTTGACTGCATAATGCTTGCATTGACAGATCAAAGAGCAGTAGGAGAAAGTTTTAATATTGGTAACGCCCGTGCAGTAACAACCATTTTAGGTTTAGCTGAAACTGTGCTAAGAGTATTGAAATCAGATTCTAAAATTATTTTTAAAGATGCCCTAAGCGCTGATGTTGAATTGCGGATTCCAAGTACCGACAAAGCAAAGAAACTACTAAATTTCAAAGCAAAAGTGGATTTAGAAGAAGGAATATTAAAAACAGCTGAGTGGATTAAGATTGCCAATGGCTAAAAAAAAAGTGTTCATAGGTCTTCAGGATATAGCCAGTTTCTTTGATGATTGGGCAAGTGGATTTAGAGAGAATGGATTCGAAGTTATTGTTGGCAGCCATTTATTTCAATCAAGTATCACATCCAGCAAAGTGAATTTCGTGTTAAGAAAGGAATTCGATAAAGTCGGCTATTTTAAACCAGGAATGATAAGTTCCAGAGTTAAACCGATGTGGGATAATTTTATCAGGAGAAAATACTTGAGGAGAATGATTAAGGAGTGTGATGTTTTTTTGTTCATATGGGAGTCTTTTTATCCGAATTGCAGTGATTATCAATTTCTCAGTCAGAAGGGAAAGAAATTAATAACTGTCTTAGTTGGAGATGAAGTGCGATGGGAACCAGCAATGAAGCAGGAGTTTATCAGCAAAAAATTAAATCCATTTACATATTTAAACTATAGTTATTCGGATAGCGCACTTACTAATAAATTGAGATATTTAAGAACTGCAGAAAAGTATTCTGGACTTATTTTAAGTCAACCCAACATTTCTCAACTTGGATTACGACCATACAAAAATTTATTCATCCCAATTAATTTGAAGGAATATCCGATTTCTGCAAAACAAAGATTAGTACCAAAGTTAGTACATGCACCAACTAGTATAGGGAAAGGCACGGCTTATATAGAAGAGGCAGTTGAACAATTAAAAAAGGAAGGGTACAACTTTGACTATGTTCGAATAGAAAATAAACCACGCTCTGAGGCATTAAAAATTTATAATGATGCAGACATTATTGTTGATCAGTTATTGTTGCCGGGAGGCGGTAAACTTGCCCATGAAGGTCTTGCACTTGGTAAGGTTGTCTTGACATGCATGGCTTATAGCAATTATGAGCAAAGAAAACCAAAGGATTGTCCTTTAGTTGATGTTAGGGTAGAAACCTTATTAGATGTATTGAAGAACCTAAATCCAAATCAGATAACAAGACAGCAAATTGCAGATAAAGGAAGGCCTTATATAAAAAAGCATCACGATCCTGAAACTATCGTAAGGGAAGTACTGAAAGATTTTGAAACAAAAGCTCTGCCTGAAGATTATATTAAACCAACTTTTTTTAGAGAAGAATATGTTCCTGAAAAGGACTCAAAATTGAAATTGTACAATAATTGGACAGATTACGTTAAGAAAGAGGAATGGTACATAAATAATATAAAGCCGGGACAAAGGGAAGGATTGGTATTCTAATATGTGTGGTATCTCAGGTTTATACTTACTAAATGATAAAAAAATAAATCAGGAATATTTTAAGCGATTTACTGATTCAATGATTCATCGCGGCCCAGATGGTTCAGGATATGAATATTTTGATGAACATTGCTTGGCTTTAGGACAACGCCGTTTATCTATTCTTGATTTATCATCAGCAGGTAAACAACCAATGAGTTATGCTGACGGAAGATATTGGATTACGTACAATGGAGAAATTTTTAATTTTTCAGAATTAAAGAAAGAGCTGATTGCAAAAGGATTTAGTTTTAAGTCTGAAACTGACACAGAAATTATATTAGCAGCTTTTATCGCTTGGGGTAAAGACTGCTTAAGCAAGTTTAATGGAATGTGGGCATTTGCAATATGGGACAATATAGAAAAGCAGTTGTTCATGGCACGTGATCGCTTCGGAATTAAACCATTTTATTATTTATTTCAACCGGGCATTCAATTAGTCTTTGCATCAGAAACGCGCGCGTTTAAATACCTTGAAGGTTTTCGAAGGGAAAGAGATGAATATCTCCTTAATTTAAATTTATTGGATAATTATGCAATTGAAGGATTAGGGCATACAATTTTCAAACAGATTAAACAGATTTTGCCAGGACATTATGTTGTTTTTAAAAAAGGAAATGATTTTGTTCAAAAGCGATGGTGGCATATTTCTGATTATGATAAACAAGATGTTCCTAAGACTTTAGAAGAGCAGGCAGAAAAATTTTATGACTTGTTTAGAGATGCTTGTCGACTTAGATTAATAAGCGATGTGCCTGTTGCTACGGCTCTTAGTGGAGGTTTAGATTCAACGGCAGTTTATTCTACTGTTTATGATATTTTAAAAACAGAAACTTTAGGAAGAGTTAACAAGGACTCGCAAAGAGCATTTTCTGCAATCTTTCCGGGTTTGATACAGGACGAAAGAGCGTTTGCAGAAAGTGCAGTAAAGTTTACCGGTGGCAAATTGGATTTAATAGAAACAAATTATGATAGTTTAATTAGCGATATCGTAAAGGAAACGGAATTGAGTGATTTTCTTTTGACTTCACCAATAACTGCAATATCTTCTGTTTATAAAGGAATGCGAAACAATGGAATAACGGTTTCAATGGATGGGCATGGTGTGGATGAAATGTTATATGGATATCGTGATATGGTTTATAATTTATTTAATTACCATTTAAACAATGGAGAAAGAGAAAAGTATAGCAGATACAGAGAGGTGTTGGTTAAAACTTATCATTCAAATAACCAAAAATCACTTGTCGCTAGCCTTGATCGCGCAGAACGGATGGAGCAAGGCTTTAAATCATTAATTAAACGTAGATTAAAGAGCCTTGCACGTAAAGCAGTAAAAAAGGAAATTGACCGGCAAATGAATTATTTGCCACAACAAATGCCGGAGAACTTGGGGCAACCCTATGATTTTAGCAATAAGCTACTTCCCGAGCGTATGGTGTATCATGAGTTTTTCGAACATTGCCTGCCCGCACTTTTAAGGAATTTCGACAGAGCCTCCATGATGAATAGTGTAGAGATTCGTATGCCCTTCATGGATTGGCGTTTGGTAAGCTATGTGTTTTCGCTCCCAACTGAAAGTAAAATAGGCAAGGGATTTACAAAATTGTTAGTTCGTGAAGCTATGAATGGCAAAATGGAGGAAAGCCTTCGTACTCGTACTTATAAAGTTGGAATAGGTAGCCCAATAGATTGTTGGATGGAAGGACCATTAAAGGAATGGTCAAATGATTTATTAAAAAAGATAGATAGAAATATAACCAAAAACATAGGTGATATTGAGCAATTTTCAAATATTGAAAAATGGAAATTGATCAATATTAGCTTAATAAGTTAACGTTGAGAATACTTTATATTTATTTATCTGCCAATTTGAAAGGCTCCTCAGTCCAAACAAAAATTTCTAATCAGATAAAATATTTGAATAGAGCAGGTGCCGAGTGTAAAGGACTATTTTTTAGTAGTGAAGTCAATGAAGAAACTAAAGTTGACAACATCGTTTTTTTACCTGTAGCTTCTGGAAATTGGAAATGGTTTAGACATATCGAGTATCGAATTAAAGCGGAAAAGATGCTTAATAAATACTTAGATTCGAACAAAGACAATTGGGATTTATTTTATATTAGGTATCCGGGTGCTTCAAAAAGGCTATATAAAATATCAAGGAAATACGGCGATAAGGTGATATCTGAGCACCAATCAAAAGAACTAGATGAAGTTTTAAGTTATAAAGAAGAGCATAAGTTTGGATTGAAACCATCTAGGCTTTTAAGTTGGTTAGGATACTTCATTATACCTTATTTTTCTGAACGACTGTACGGAAGAAAATATGCTAGAGCAGTTAAGGCTATTGTTACAGTAACTGATGAGCTGGCAACTTATCAAAAAGCAAAAGGAGTTGCTAATGTCTTAGTTTGTCCAAATGGAATAGAAACCAATAGATTCAGATTAAGAAAAAGTTGTGATTATACGGATACAATCAAAATTTTGTTCTTAAAAGGAACCGCATCTGTTGCAAAGTGGAACGGTTTTGATAGATTAATTTCTTCGATAGATAAATTTATTGATGGAGGAAGTAGAATAGAGTTATTTATTATCGGAGAGAAGTTTGAAAATGAACTTCCTGAAAGATCATACATTAAATTTATTAATTATCTCGATGCAGAAGCGTTGAATGAATATTTTGACAATGTACATCTTGGAATTTCAACATTGCAACTATACGTAAAGAATCTTAAGGAGGCGGCTGTTTTAAAGAGCAGAGAGTATTTTGCGCGCGGATTACCTTTTATTTACGCTTATAATGATAAGCCATTTGATGAAATGGATGGGACTTTTGTGCTTAAGTTTCCTAATGATAGCAGCTTAATTGACTTTAATAAAGTTAAGAACTTTGTATTGCAAACTTCCAAGAACAAAAATATTCCTACGTTAATGCGCCAGTTTTGCAAAGCGAAAATGGATTATGAAAAAATCATGTCTGACTTTTATTTAGACCTGCAGAACATATCAAATTTAAAACCAGCTAATGCTTAAAATTGCCCATCGAATAAACACAATCCAACAGTTAAAAGAAGTGCCTTTGCATTATGGGGTAGAGATTGACCTTCGACCTCAGGGCAACAGAATTATTATTCACCACGATGCTTTTAAGGAGGGGGAGGATTTTGAAGAGTGGTTGAAGCATTATAAGCATAGTTTAATTATTTTAAACACAAAGGCTGAAGGTATGGAAGAAAGAATTATTTCTTTGATGGAGAAATATGAAGTAAAGAATTATTTCTTTCTGGATTTATCACTCCCCTTTCTAATAAAATATATGAAGCTTGGTGTTAAAGATATTGCGATTAGATTCTCTGAGTATGAACCTTTGGATTTCGTGATGGGTTTTGCAGGAAAAGTTGATTGGGTATGGGTGGATTGTTTTAATGAATTGCCTCTGAATGAGGAAAATTATAAACTATTAAAAGGCAATTTTAAATTATGCTTGGTTTCTCCTGAGTTACAAGGTTATGATGTTAGCAGAATAGAAGAATTTAAGGAGAGATTAAAATTGTTGCCGGTCGATGCAGTGTGTACCAAAAGACCTGAGCTTTGGGATTAGTTTTATGCAGTTCGCAAAAATAGATTTAAAGAATGTAAAAGGAGTTCTCCTTGATCTGGATAATACATTATATGCCTATGAACCTTGTCATGACTCTGCCCTAGATAAATGTCGCCATATTGCAAGCACTCAATTTAACATATCCCCGAGTCAATTTGATGAAGGATATAAAACGGCTAGAAAGATAATTCATGAACGTTTGCATGGTCAAGGCGCGTCGCATTCGCGTTTGTTGTATTTTCATTCACAAATAGAATTTATTACCGACAAAAGCAATCCTGAGTATGCACTTAAAATGGAAGAAACTTATTGGAAGGCATTTTTATCTGAGATGAAAATTTCTAATGCAGCGTTAAGCTTTTTAAAATCTCTAAAAGAGAGGAGCATTAAGATCTGTTTGGTCACAGATTTAACCACTCAAATCCAAATGCAAAAGTGGGAAAAATTAAGTCTTAATGATTTGATTGATTTTATGGTTACGTCTGAAGAAGCAGGGGTTGAAAAACCTCATGAATCTATTTTTAAACTAGCTCTAGATAAATTGAAACTGAAATCACATGAGGTTATCATGGTTGGTGATAATCAAGAAAAAGATATTTTGGGTGCTGAGAAACTTGGAATACGTTCTTATTTAATAGATGTAAGGAAATAATGATTGTTTATCAGTTCAAAAAAAGACTAACAGACAAATTAGGAAGAAGTAAATTACCCATTCTCAAATCTCGTTTGTTTTGGGGAGGCGTAATACTTAAGTTAACATTGTCCCTCTTTTTCGCTTCTTCTTTTATGCGTGAACTTTTTTCACCCTTTGCAGAGTATTTTGTTAGTTCAGGTTTTGACAATCCATATGACTATTTCATGCAGAACGGTAAGGGAAATGAATTCCCTTACCCTCCGTTAATGTTATGGCTATTTAGTTTGCCACGCCTGATGTTTTCTCCATTTTGTTCAGTTGATGGAACACTAAGCTTTTTTGAAAGCCTTGTTTACAGAATTCCTTTGTTTGTTGCCGACTTAGCAATATTATTTATTTTCATTCGTTGGTTAAAAACCAAAATAAGGATGGTTCTAATTTGGTATTGGCTATCACCTGTGCTTATTTACATAAATTACATCCATGGCCAGCTTGATGTCATGCCTATGTCAATGTTAGTTGTCTCATTGTATTTTCTATTCAAACAAAAGAGAACTCTAACGTTTTTATTTCTGGCATTCGCAATCGGTTGTAAAACTAACATGGTGTTGGTATTACCTTTTTACCTGTTATATATGTGGCGTACGACAAATAATAATTTTGGCCAATTAGGAATGTCGTTGGTTGTTTTAATTGGAACTGCAACTATTATTAATTTGCCGTATTTAAACTCTTCAGGTTTTATTAATATGGTTTATAATAATCCTGTTCAACAACAAGTATTCGATTTATTTTACCAATTCAACCAAAATCTTCGTATTTATTTTATCCCGTCAATTTATTTTACACTGTTACTTTGGTATTATAATTTTCGATTTGTAAATCGAGACCAGTTGATTTTATTTTTAACTTTTGTCTTCCTTGCATTAACATTGATGATTGCGCCAATGCAGGGTTGGTACTATTGGATTATTCCGTTCCTTATTTACTTCGCAATTAAACAAGACAAAGGCGAGAGACAGCTTCTTCTTGTTCTAAGTGTATTATATTTTATGTACTTCGGTTTAATACCTTCAAGTGATTATTTTAACTCATTTAATATTGCCGAATGGAATAATAAGCTGATATTTCCGTTTAATGGGAATGATAAATTATTAGATATCGTATTTACGATACTTCAAACCACACTAACCATATTAGCATACTTGGTTTTCAAGAACGGAATTAAAAACAATATCCAGACAAAGTTTTTGTCTCAACCTTATTTAATTGGTATAGGTGGTGATTCCGCTGCAGGTAAATCAACATTGAGCAATTCTTTGGCAATTATTTTTGAGAAGCAAAATACAACAATTGTCAGAGGTGATGATATGCACAAATGGGAGCGTGGGGATGAGAACTGGAACACGTACACTCATTTAGACCCAAGAGCAAACCACTTGCATGAGGATATAAGTCAAGCAAAAAGCCTAAAGACGGGGAAAGGCATTAAAAGAAGTTTCTACGATCATAATACTGGCAGATTTACATTACCGCAATTTATCAAGTCTAATAAACTTATAGTTTTCGAAGGGCTTCATTCCTTTTATCTGAAGAACCACAGGGACGTTTATGATTTGAAAATATTTATGGAGCCTGAGGAGAATCTTCGTGTTTGGTGGAAAGTAAAGCGTGATGTTGAGAAACGCAATTACAGCCCTAAGCAAGTGATCGAGCAACTGAAGAAGAGAGAAGAAGATTCGCAAAAGTATATTAGTACACAGGCTGAAAATGCAGATTTGTTGGTAAGGTTTTTTAGCACAAAGCCAATAAACCCTGAAGATTTATCAATTGACCCGGAATTAGGACTTCGAATTACTTTTAATAATAATGAACACTTAGTCCCTATCATTGATAAATTAGCCTCGATACCAAATCTTAACTTATCCGTTGAGTATAATATTGATAAAATCCTAGTTGAAATAGTAGGTGAGATCAGTGCGGAAGAGCTGGATGTATTAGCATCAATTTTAATTCCGGAACTTGAAGACATTGGAGTTTATAATTCGGAATGGAAAGCTAATTATGAGGGAATTTTACAGCTTTTTACCATTTATATTGTTTTTAGTAGAATAAATTCATCACGGTAATGTATAAGTCAACGATTGAAGAATTATTAATACTAACGAAACCATACAAGAATCGACATGATTTAATACAAGGTCCGGGAGGAAATACATCCGTAAAGTCTGATAATGGCACGATGTTAATTAAAGCTTCAGGATTTTTATTTTCTGAGATGACTTACGATAATGGTATTTCAGCAGTTAATGCTAAAAGTATTTCAGACTATTTTCATCAAGTTAAAACAACTAATAGAGAACAATCAGAAAAGGAATCGCTCGAAGTGATTACTAATGCAATTTTGAACGACGATAATGGTAAGTTATTTCCTAAACCTTCAATGGAAACAGGTTTTCATGCTGTTCTGGATAAGTATGTTGTGCATACACATTCTGTTTGGACTAATCTGATAAATTGTAATCAGAAGGCTAGTGAGTATTTTGTTAGACTAAAAGATAAACTATCTTTTCCCTTTGTTTCTATTCCATATGTTAGTCCTGGTTTTGGCTTATCTTACCTAATTGCAAAATCATTGCAAGAAGAAAAAAGTAAACCTTCAGCTTTTTTCCTTCAGAACCATGGAGTAATCGCACACGGATCAGAAATTAAGGAAGTCTATAAATTGTTAGAGGAAACCGATGAAGCAATTGCAGAATTATTCAATATCGACATAAATACATATCCTTCAACAGAATTGTTAAAGGTTGATTCAGGTTTTGTCCCAATAAGTAATTATTGCCCTAAAATTTTGCAAAAGTACAATGCTAACCAATCTTTTTTTGACATAATACTTTTTCCTGATCAAACAGTATTTTTTAAAAATAATATTGGCGCCGAAAGTGAGAATCGAAAAATATCAATCAATGCGAATTATAATATAGTATATAAGACCGATGAGCGAGAGGCACTATCTATTCATGAAACAATGACCAGTTATCTTTATTTGTATGATACTATATTAAGCCAAAATGATGCGCTTAAAGTAATCGATAGCAATGAGGTTGATTATATTCAAAATATGGATATGGAGAAACATCGCAAATCATTAATGAATAAGAAGAATACTCAGTAGAATGCAAATTATTATTCCAATGTCGGGTTTAGGAAAACGATTTCAAGATGCGGGATATAAAGATATTAAACCTTTGATAAAGGTACATGGAAAGCCAATCATTGAATGGGTTGTGAGTTTGTTTCCGGGAGACCATGAGTTTATTTTTATTTGTCGTGAAGAACATTTAAAAAACACTAAGTTAAAGACCGAGTTACAACGGATAAAACCTTCTGGAAAAATTGTATCAATTCAAGGCCATAAGTTAGGTCCCGTTTATGCAGTGTCAAAGGTTTTTGATCTAATAAGAGATGAAGAGGAAGTAATTACAAATTATTGCGATTTTTTTCAGGTATGGGATTTTAATCATTTTTGCGAAACAGTAAAGGAGAAAGAATCACATGGGGCAATTCCATGTTATACCGGATTTCATCCACATTTGTTGCATCCTGAAAATTTATATGCCAGTTGCAAAAAAGATGATAATGGGAATTTGCTTGAGATAAGAGAAAAATTTTCTTTCGAAAAAGACAAAACGAAAACAAGCCACTCTGGCGGCACATATTATTTCTCTAAGGGCCTGTGTGTAAAAAAATATTTCACACAATTGATGAATGAAGGACTTGATTTAAATGGCGAGTATTATATCAGTATGGTTTATAATTTATTGGTAAGAGACGGGCTTGATGTTTTGGTATATGATGATGTAGAATATTTCTGTCAATGGGGAACGCCGAAAGATTTAAAGGAGTACGAAAATTGGATGCGTATTATGGAATATTATCACATGAAAGGACTTAAAACTTGAGGGCCTTAATTCCAATGGCAGGAGCGGGAAGTCGCTTTTCTGAAGCAGGATATAAAATCCCAAAGCCATTATTACCTTTGCTTGGAGAGCCTATGGTTGTGAAAGCAGCACAAGCATTGCCAGTTTCGGATAAGTACACATTTATTGTCAGAGATTTTCAAATAAAAGAATATCAGATTGATAAGCATTTGAAAAGGTATTTTCCCGGATGTGATGTGGTAGAACTTGACCATCTGACTGAAGGGCAAGCAGTAACGTGTTTAAATGCAAAGAATTTATTTGATTTGAATGAAGAACTAGTTATAGGAGCTAGTGATAATGGAATGATTTATGACCATTCAAAATTTAATGAAGCAAAGAAAGATGCAGATGTAATAGTTTTTAGTTTTAGAAATAATCCAACTGTTGAAGAGAAACCAGAAGCATATGGTTGGGTTAAGACAAATAGTAATGGAACGGAAATAGAGAAGATGAGCGTAAAAGTCCCAATTAGTGCCACGCCTCAAAATGACCATGCAGTTGTAGGTGCTTTTTGGTTCAGAAAATCAGAATTCTTCATTAAGGCAGCAGAGCGTATGATTGCTAATAATAAGAGAATTAATAATGAGTTCTATGTTGACGAATGCATTAACGATGCTCTTGAACTTGGGTTGAAAGCAAAGGTATTCGAGATTGACCACTACGTATGCTGGGGAACGCCAACAGATTATGAAAGTTTTTTGTATTGGGAAGAATATTATAAAGCAATAACGGCAAATTTGTGAAACGTCTATCTGTTGTTTTGCCATGTTATAATGAAGAAGCAAATCTTCAAGCCCTCTTTAAACGACTAGATAGATTGGCAGATTCATTGAAGGAAATTGAAATCATTTTGGTTGACAATGGTTCAACAGATAATTCATCAAATGTATTTCATCAGGAATTACAATTTCGTAATAAAGATATTTTTAAGGTAGTTCATGTTCCGGTGAATAAAGGTTATGGTTACGGAATTCTTCAAGGATTGATTAAAGGAAGCGCCCCTCTGTTATCATATACCCACGCAGATAGACAGACAGATCCACTAGATGTGTTAAAGGCATTGGAATTGTATTTAAGAAATCCTGAAGATAATTTATTAGTGAAGGGTTACAGAAAGAATAGAAAATGGAGTGAAGCTTTTTTTTCTTATGGAATGGGTTGGTTATCGAGTTTTGCTTTGGGAGTTCGCTTGACAGAAATTAATGCTCAACCTAAATTATTTAGCGCAGCATTTTTTAACCGATTCAAAGACAATGCGCCACATGATTTTTCATTGGATTTGTACTGGTTGTATTGCGCTAAGAAGTATGGACGCATTATTGATTTTCCTGTATACTTTGCCAAGCGGGTAGCAGGTGAAGCAAAGGGCGGCAGTGGAAGCAGTTGGGCGGTTAAAAAGAAACTAATGAAGAGAACATTCTCATATATTTTTGAGTTAAGGAGAAAATTAAAATAAGGTGATTTATCGAATAAAGGAATATTATATAGAGTTAATAGCTTTTGCTGCCTTTGTTACTTATGCAGGAATATTAAACCTGCAGTTCCTTGAAGGTTCAAATGTCAATTATACTTTTTCTGGCCATGATGAATATTTAACCGTAAGAGAAGTATATTCTATATTAAACCCGGCTAGTTGGAAACATTTCGCATTATCAGTTGCTGCTGGAGATGTGTTTTTTTACGGTCGTGCCATGTTTTACATTGATGCATTAATGGCGTGGTTGCCTTATAAAATTTGGGGGCTTGCAGGGATGGTGTTCGCAATTAGAATGGCACATGTCTTGTATTTGATTATTGCAGTTATTCTGTTAGGAAAAACTTTTTTGTCAAAAACCTTAAGCAGACTTTCGTTTTATTTAATTGTTCTCACATGGTATTATACAACTTATTTTGTTATGATACCAAAACCGGAGCCGTTACAGCTTTTAATAATGGCTGTTTTCTTATTTTATTCAAAGAAGGTGTCCTGGCAATTTGGAAAGCATTATGTCCTACTGGGAATTGCGTACGGTTTGAAATTTAACGTTTTAATGATCTTGCCTATATTTTTTGGGATACCAATTATTACAAGAACTTTTAAATTGAAAGAAGCAATTGTTTCAATAGTTTATTTCTTGTTTGGGATTGTAGTAGCTATTCCTTCTTTGCTTTTGTTTCCTATAAAACCAGTCTATTTAAAATTTTATTTAGCTTCAACATTTGGTAATACTAAACATTACGATGATACCAGCGTTTCTTTTTTAGATTGGTTGAACAATGGGTTGTTTCAATGGTATGGAGGGAATAGTATTACTGGCGCTATTATTTTTCTTGCATTCATACTGTTAGTTTTCTGGTTGGTTTATCGTTTATTGATGATGAAAGAATTGAATTCTCTGGTGATTCTTTCTGGCATGGCCATTTGCTTTTTAATGCCGGTCATGCTACTCACTAAGCGCCTATGGCCACATTATTTGTGGACCGGAAGTGTTTTAATGATACTATCAGTATTTGCTTTTATTGATAGTTTGCAAATTAGGGATATCATTAAGAACATTTCTAAATACACCATGCTTGCATGTACGTTACTTGTTTCTGTGAGTTCTATTATCAGGCTAGACCATGTTTTCTACTTGGAATCTGATTCGAAAGAGATTATATCTAGCAGCATAAAGGCCCAGAATTACATAAGCACTAAGTCAAATAACTTCATTTGCGCTCAAGACATTTCTGTTTTCTTACCCTTTGATGATTTTGTTTCATCAAACAGATACCACCCATTTTCAACAGAATATCCTTATCAGAAAAAGCAGAGAATTTTTTCTACTACCAAAAGCGGTTTTGTTAATCCAAAGGAGTTATTTGAAATGAAGGCAAATTACTTAGTAACCTATCGCACTGATTTTGAATCTATCGAAGAGGCAGATGCAACAAAAAGAAATGAAATAATAAATAAGTACAATTCACAGCTGAGAGCAGCCTTGTTAGATAAATCAATTGTGAAAGATACTTTTTTTGGGAAAGTTAAAGTATACAGAATCTTAGTTGATGATGTCAAATAGCACATGTTTATTGTTTACTCAATCGTATCCATATGGTGATTCTGAAGTTTTTTTGGAAACTGAAATTAATTTCTTGGCAATTTATTTTTCTAATGTGGTGATATTTCCTTTAAATACCGGTAATGGAAAAATGAGAAAGGTTCCTTCAAATGTTACTATTGAGTATTTATTCAAAAGTGACATGAATTGCAGAATTAATTTTACTGATCTGTTTTTGCTTACCAAGGTATTGGTGTTTGAAATAATCCACCAGCCCATTAAAATGCTTAGTCAACTCAGAAGTAATTTTTCTTATTTGAAACAGGAGTGTAAAAAGGCTAAAATATTTGGAGACTTTCTTAAGCGGAGTAATTTAGGCTCGAACTGTTTTTTTTATTCTTATTGGTTCGATACGTGGTCGTTAATTTTGTCATTAGTAAAGAAATCACATAAGGAATATGGTTTTCAATTTTATTCAAGAGCACATGGATTTGATTTATTCGAAGATCAAACTAAATTTGGTTATCATCCTTTTAAAAATTTCATGCTCAGGAATGTTAATTCAGTTTATTCTGTGTCAAAAGTAGGGCAATCGCATTTGCAAAATAAGTATAAGAAATATAAACACAAGATTAGGCATTCTTACCTGGGGTCTAAATCAAATAGGTATCATTATGTTTCTGAGGGGACTGATTTTGTGATAGCTTCTTGTGCCAACATAAGAGCGATAAAACGACTTGAGCTTATTCCGGATATTCTTAATGAATTACCGTCAACATTTAAAGCAAAATGGGTCTTAATAGGTGATGGCGAAATGTTATCTGAAATAAAATCTAAAACGAAATTATTGGGAAGTAATATCGAATGTGTTTTTATGGGAAACCTAGAATCTTATCAAGTTCATGAGTTTTACGCAAAGAATAAAGTTGATTTATTTATTAGTGTTAGTAGATCAGAAGGAATTCCATTTACCATGATGGAGGCAATAAGCTATGGTATTCCATTGTTGTCAACCGATGTTGGAGGATGTTCTGAGATCTGTAATGAACAAACTGGCGTTTTAATAAATAAGGAATTTGATATAAAGGAGGTAGCTAAAGAAATATTATTGTTTTCTTCCTCACCAATGAATACAATTGAATTCCGAAATGGCGTAAGAAAGTTTTGGGAACAGAATTTTAATGCTGAGGAGAACTATTCAAAGTTTTACTCTGAAATTTCAAAGAACTAAGGATAAAGTATAGAATTATTAATCAACTTGGCCAAGCGACGAATTTATAGTTTGTTTTTCTCCAAGTAACTCAAAATTATTACAATTTATTTTTCTCCATTTTATCACTACTTAATTGAGGGGCCTCTTGCTTTAATTGGTATCATTAAGTTTAAGGGTGTAAAAGGAATTTGCTTTAAAAGTCTTGAAAAAGATTCGCTTCGTGTGCCAAGTAGTTACGAAAAGGATTACTTATGTGTTTTTAAGATTTACAAAAGAGTTTTTTCTAAGTTCTTTACTAAAAGCAGCCCACTTTTATTATTCCCTGTAAGTAAATCTTCTTCAGCTATTTTTGATGTATCAAGAAGTTCTTCTAGTGAAAGATACAATTACGTTAAATATTTCACTTCAGAGGAAACTAAAATGTTAGTTTCAAAGGAAGAATTATTGTCAAGTGGTAGCATAGTTTTTAATGGAACAGTATTTATTATAATGATTTTGACTCTTTTTCCTTTCCTTCTATTTTCTATTCTGTCAAAGAAAAAGTATAAGTATCCTTTATTAGTTCAAGAAGCAATTGAATTGAGTCTTTTATTATCCGCCTTAAAAAAAAATGATATTAGAAAAGTTCATTATTTCTGTATTTATGAGAGAGATTCAAATTTGATTGCGTATGTCTTAATGAAGAACGGAATAGTCGTTAATAAAATACCTTCTGAGGTACCATTGTTTTTTTGGAATAGAGCGATTGTTGCTAATGAAATTTCGACTTGTTTTGGGTATCAACTCGATGAAATAAAGGCTTTTAAGGAAACAATGTTTATTGAGAAGATAAATAGTTGGGCACCTGAGAATATTATGAGTGCCCCTAAAAGATTTTTCAGGAAGGGACGAAATTTAGTTTCAGGCAGTGATGATATTGGGTATTATTCAAGTGGCATGTGGTTGAGAAGCATACTTAGCGTTAAATTTTTGGGAAAGGATAAAGTTTCAGATGAACATTGGCTACTATCTTCTTTAGTAGAATATTGTAATACAAGGAGTAAAAAACTCATTATATACCTTCATCCAATAGAAAAGAATAAGGAAAGAAGTGAGATGGTGAAGGAACATTATCAACCTTTTTTGAAATATGATTTTGTTAAGTTACACGACATGAATAAAGCCTCATCTGAAGATCTTGATAAAATCAACTTAGGAATTTCACTTTATAGTACCTTAATGTTCGAAAGAATTTATTTTGGATTTAAAACTCTTTTGGTACCACTTGAAATGGAAGGTTTTCCGCTTGAGGGGACTTCAATAGAGAAAATTTGTGTTACAAAAAAGAATCAGCTGGCTAAACTTATTGATGACAACTTACAACTTTCAATCAATGATTTTTTTGTGAAAAATGAAATCGAAGTTTATTCACCATTTTTGAAATGAATCAAAGTATAGAATTAAGTATTGTTATCGAAAGATGTTTCAATATTAAGGAATTAAGTAAGTAATTTTTATTTCAGTTAGAACAATTAGAACTATATGTGTGGCATTTTTGGAATTATTTCAAAAAATAAAATAGAGAAAAAGGAATTAAAATCCCTTGTAATCCATGCGCAACAGCGGGGAAAAGACTCTAGTGGATTAATATTTTTGGACGACACTCGCTATGCCATTCATAGAGCGGATTTTAGCATCAATAAACTTTTGAGAAACACAAAGCTATATAATTCTAGAGTAGTTTTTGGTCACAGTAGGCTTATCACCAATGGATTATCAGACAATCAACCTGTTATAAGGGATAATATTTTTTTACTTCATAATGGCATTATAGTAAATGACAACCAAATTTGGAATACTTTATCTGTAGAAAGAAAATTTCAGATTGATTCTGAAGTGATTATTGGAATTGCATTAGAACACTTACAAGCAGGAGATTCAATTAATAATTTAGCTGAAGAAATATTTAGCAAGTGTAAGGGAATTGTTTCTTGCGCCTTACTTCTTCAAGATTTAGGTAAGTTAATATTGATTTCAAATAATGGAAGTTTGTATGTAGGAGAAAAAAATGAATCTATATACTTTGCTTCTGAAAAGTATGCATTGTCTATGATTGATTGTACAAGGATTGAACAAATCAGAAACTCTTTTCATATATATGACATTCCTGTACCAACGAACTTAAAATGGAAATTAAACGATTATAGTATTCGTAAAGAAAACTTAATTCCAGAGTTTAAGTTTGATAAAATTCAAGAAGCCTTACTCCTATATAGAAAGCACAATCTAAAGAGATGTACTCGTTGTATATTACCGGAAACTATGCCTTTTATTAAATTTAATCAAGAGGGAGTATGTAATTATTGCCTTAATTATAAAACACGCAACAAGCCAAAACCAAAAGAAGAATTATTCAAGTTAGTAGAACCGTACCGTAAGAAAGAAGGTTTAGAATGCATTGTTCCCTTTTCCGGTGGACGGGATAGTTGTTATGGATTGCACTTAATAGTAAATGAATTAAAGCTAAGGCCGGTAACCTATACCTATGATTGGGGTATGGTGACAGATTTAGGAAGGAGAAATATAAGTAGAATGTGTGCTGAGTTAGGGGTCGAAAATATTATTATAGCTGCTGATATTTCAAGAAAAAGGAAAAACATACGCATGAATTTAGAAGCCTGGTTGAAGTCACCTCACCTAGGAATGATGGCAATGCTAACCGCCGGCGATAAACATTTTTTTAGATATGTGGAGGAAGTAAAAAGACAAACTGGTGTTCAGTTGAATTTATGGGGAATTAATCCTTTGGAAGTAACGCACTTTAAAACAGGTTTTTTAGGAATTAAACCTGATTTTGAGGAAGAACGTGTATATAGTCATGGTGTTCTAAAGCAGTTGCGTTATCATGCAAAGCGGTTTGGTGCAATGATGGAAAGTAGAGGTTATTTCAACTCTTCGCTTTGGGACACACTATCAGGAGAGTATTACAGAAGTTTTACAGAAAAAAAAGATTATTATCACATTTTTGACTATTGGAGATGGGACGAAGAAATAGTTAATTCTACTTTAATTAACCAATACAATTGGGAATTAGCTCCTGATACCAATACAACGTGGCGAATTGGTGATGGAACAGCTGCCTTTTACAATTATGTTTATTATACAGTTGCAGGATTTACTGAACACGATACGTTTAGAAGTAATCAAATCAGAGAGGGACAAATAACGCGGGAGAAGGCTTTGGAATTGATAGAAGATGAGAACAGGCCCCGTTATCAAAATATCAGATGGTATTTGGACACCCTTGGTATGGATTTTGAGCGAGTTATAAAAATTGTAAATAACATAGAAAAACTTTATAAAGTTGAATAAGAATTTTTAGAAAAGGAATGCATTTCACTATTGTTTCATATACCTTTCCTCCTTCAAAACAAATAGGTGGAAGACGATGGGCAAAATTCAGTCAGCATTTACATTGTCAAGGACATCATGTAACTGTTGTCTGTGCAAATGATTTTTACGATAGCGCGTATTACAAGAAAGAGTTTTCAGGCATAGAAGTTGTAGTATTACCAAAGCATTATCCTGATTGGTTAACTGGTGAGACAAAGTCCTTTTTTGAAAAGATATTGTATTTTTTTTATACCCGAGTTTGGAGCTTGTTTACAAAGCAAAACTTATTTGACAAAGGATACGCGTGGAAGAAACCGATGTTGAGCACACTCGAAAAACTGCATCAAAATCGAAAGATTGGAGTTCTTATTGTAACAGGCGCCCCTTTTTCGCTTCTCTATTACGGTGCAGAGTTTAAAAACCGGCACAAAGAAATAAAGTATATTGGAGATTGGCGTGATCCTTGGACCTGGGGAAGTTATTACGGAATCCCTGATTTGTCAAAGAGAAAGAAAAAGTATCAAGAGTACTCTGAACAAACCTCGGTTGAGGCATGTGACATAATAACATGCCCTACACAAAATATGATTGAGGTATTGCGAGACAAATACCCAAAGCAAGCTTCAAAGTGCTACTTGTTGCCACACGCATATGAACCGGAGAAATTTCCAGAATTGGTTAGTGAAGGTAAAAGAGAGGGATTTATTTATGGAGGCACATTGTATAATGGAATTGAGGTTTACATTAAGTCATTAGGTGAGATAGTGAAAGCTAATCCTGATTCGGGTTTTAAGTGGAGTAGTTATACTGCAACTTCATATCCCCTACTAGATTCATTGTTTGTCAATGAACAAGTAAAAGTGAGCCCGCTAGTGCCGGAGGAAATTTT
>JBFWYJ010000013.1:0-19444 GCA_050186555.1 Bacteroidia bacterium | reverse complement strand
TTTACCACATGTTGTTCCAATTCTTCTTCATTGATTACAATCTTCATGCTTTGGCCGCCTAAAACGTAACTAGGACGAACTAAAAGTGGAAATCCGAGTTCTTTTGCAAGTGTCAATGCTTCTTCTGCATCTTCAATTACACCAAATTTTGGATAAGGAATATTGTTTTCTTTAAGTAATGTCGAAAAACTTCCTCTATCTTCCGCTAAGTCAAGTGATTTAAAGTCCGTACCGATTATTTTTATTCCGTAGCGTTCTAATTTCTCTGCCAATTTTAAGGCAGTTTGACCTCCTAATTGAACAATGACGCCTATAGGTTTTTCATGTTGAATAATATCATAAATATGTTCCCAGAATACTGGTTCAAAGTACAATTTGTCTGCCGTTGAGAAATCGGTAGAAACGGTTTCCGGATTACAATTAATCATGATTGTTTCATAACCACATTCCTTTGCAGCAAGCACTCCATGTACACAACTATAGTCAAATTCAATACCCTGTCCAATTCTATTTGGACCACTACCCAAGATTACAACCTTCTTTTTATTGCTTACTGTACTTTCGTTTTCTGTTTCAAATGTTGAATAGTAATATGGTGTTTTAGCTTCAAATTCTGCAGCACAAGTATCAACTAATTTATAAACGCGATTAATGTTTAATTCGTTTCTTTTGCTGTGCACTTCACTTTCAAGGCAACGTAATAAATGGGCGATTTGTCTGTCAGCATAACCTTTCTGTTTTGCCTCAAATAGCAATTCTTTCGGCATTGACTTTAAATCAAATTTTTCAATTTCATTTTCCAGTGCAATCAGTTCTTCAATCTGTTGTAAGAACCACATATCAATACGCGTCAGTTTTTGAATTGTTTTGACTGAGATACCTAGTTTCATGGCATCATAAATCATAAACAATCGATTCCAGCTAGGTCGCTCCAATGCTTTTAATAATTCAGCTTGATTTGTAATTTCTTTTCCGTCTGCTCCTAATCCGTTTCTTTTTATTTCTAAGCTTTGACAGGCTTTTTGAAGCGCTTCTTGAAAGCTCCTTCCAATTCCCATTACCTCGCCAACAGATTTCATTTGGAATCCTAATTCGCGATTACTGCCCTTGAACTTATCAAAATTCCATCTTGGAATTTTTACAATTACATAATCCAAAGTTGGTTCAAAATAAGCGGAGGTAGATTTTGTAATTTGATTGATTAACTCATCTAATTGATAGCCGATTGCCAACTTACTGGCAATTCTTGCAATAGGATATCCTGTAGCTTTACTTGCTAAAGCCGAAGAACGTGATACCCGTGGGTTGATTTCAATTGCAATTATATCCTCTTTCTCGTCATTGCTTACAGCAAACTGAACATTGCAACCACCGGCAAAATTTCCAATGCTGCGCATCATCAATATTGCCATGCTTCTCATTCTTTGATAGGTAGAATCACTTAATGTCATGGCAGGAGCAACAGTAATACTGTCTCCGGTATGCACGCCCATCGGGTCAAAGTTTTCTATTGAACAAATTATGGCAACGTTGTCATTCTTGTCGCGTAACAATTCTAATTCAAATTCTTTCCAGCCTAATACTGCCTTATCAATTAAAACTTCGTGTATGGGTGAAGTTTGTAAACCTCTGTTTAATAGAGAATCAAATTGTTCTTTTTCGTAAACAACTGAGCCACCGCTTCCGCCTAAAGTGAAGGAAGGACGAATAACCAATGGAAATCCAAATTCTTGTGCAATTGATTTGCCTTCTAGAAATGATTTGGCAATTTTACTTGGGGCCATTGGAATACCAATTTCTTCCATCTTTGCCCTGAACAAGTCGCGGTCTTCGGTGATTTCAATTGCATCAACATCAACGCCAATCATCTTTACATTGTACTTTTTCCAAATTCCCTGTTCTTCGCATTTCATAGCAAGATTCAATGCTGTTTGTCCGCCCATGGTTGGTAAAACTGCATCTATCTTTCTTTCTTCAAGAATTTTTATGATTGATTTTACTTCAAGAGGCAATAAATAAACATGGTCTGCCGTAACCTTATCGGTCATAATTGTAGCAGGATTGCTATTTATCAAGGTTACTTCAATTCCTTCTTCTCTTAAACTTTTTGCTGCTTGTGAACCTGAATAATCAAATTCACATGCTTGTCCGATGATAATCGGCCCTGAACCGATAATTAAAATTGATTTGAATGAGCTGTCTTTAGGCATTTTTATTTATAGAAATTTTTGTTCGCAAATTGGCCAAAGATAAGACCCACAAGGCTTTTAAAAAAAGTAAGATATTGAAAGATAGTAACAAGTAATCACAATGTTTATTCTGTCTAAATACAACTAAATCAATAAGTTATAAAATGACTTTTAATCTTCAATGTGAGATATTTCAAAATTTTGTTTAAATCAACTATTGTAGATTTAACTGATTTCTTTAGAGTAATTAATAAAATCTTGATGCAATATTTTTTTAAAGGAAATGGTATGTAGTGCATTTATATAATTGAATTCATTTTTGTCTTTTGAATGAATTAACTCAATTAATATTTTTTGTTTTTCATTAGGTAGTAAATTTATGTCGATACAAAAGAAATATAGTAATCCTAATTTTTTAAATCCTTGGTTTCTAACTAACGAATTTTCATTCAGTTTAATATTCAATTTCTTCTTAATATAGCTTGCGGCACTTTTGAGTGCTTTATTTCTGTTGCCATTAAACTCTGAATTAATTTTATCGCTTATATAATTACTGATTGTGTTGGGAGAAAATGAACTTGAATTTGTTCCAACTAAATTTACCGAAAGATTGGATTTGGTAAATTCTTTTAATGTTTTTTCGGGAGTGCGATATCCTGGTTCGCTAACTATTCTTTGATATTCTTTTTCCGCTATTTTATTCAATTTTTCGTCAATTGGCCTGAAGCCGAAACGATGATAAAACCAGAATGCTCCTGATTTAATACCTTCAGGGTTTCCTTTTCCGAATTGGTAGGGTTCTACTTCAAAATAAGTTGCGCCAAATGCTTTATGGTATGTTCTAAGCAGTTGTGAAAATACATAAGAAGATTCCCCGCCTCTAAAGGATTCGAATATGTTAACACCAATCAATGAGCGTTTTCCAAACAGCCAAGCTCCTCCGTAAGCCATTGGATATCCGTTTTTGTACATCATAAAGCCGATATAGGATTCTATGGCTAACCTGTTTTTAGGTAACATTGAGAAAAGTGCAATACTCAATCCCCTTTCTAATTCATAATAATGTATGTCATTAACATTGTTAAATGTTATTGGATCAGTTTCACGATTCAGCAATAATAGCGCAATTCTTGATGTCCTTTGAATTGCTGTTTTTTCTTGAACGCTTAGTGATTTCCTTTTCGGTAAAGCTTTTTTGATTAATTTTTTGTAATCAAACTTTTTGATGATTCCATCAGAATGAAAAAAAGTTTTTGCAAATGGAAGTTTGTTGCCTGCTTTAGAAATTTCAGTTGTACTTGGTTTTATATTAAGGTACAGTATAACAGACTCAAACAAATACTCCTTTAATTGCTCTTCTGTTTTTAGAGATTTAAAATTATTCAGCAACCATATCAATTGTTCAGTCGAATTTTCTTTGCCGGAAGCATTCATCACCCAATCTTCAACAGAAATATTATCCTGCCCCATTAATTCAAATTCGAGATTATTTAATTGCGATTTCAATATTTCTTTTGGATGCTTTCCTGCTTTATCAAAGGAGTGGATTTGAATGTCTTTATCAAATTGTTTAACAAGCCAATTAGTCAGCAATAGACTGAAGGTTCCTTGAATTTCAGTATAAGGTAAGCCTGTATTTATAAATCTGGATTTATATTCTTCACTAAAAGTTTTGAAAGCCATATTAAGCTTTTCAATCGCTTTTATTGAAGCTCTGTAAATGCTTATGTTGAACGGATGAGCTGCACTAAAAAGTAGTACATTATATAGTTCTATCAGGTCTTTCTTGGATAATTTAGAATTAATCGAAAAATTTTCCAACCAATAAATTAACGCATTACTATTTATTTCTTGTTTATAATATACGAATGCTTTGATGTTATCCGGGATGCTGTTGGTCGTTGCCATACATTAATCATTATACTGCGAAGTTAGTTGATGTAATCGAATGCAAAAGTCTGTCATGGATTTTATTTCTCCAATTGATGCAAAATGTTCTTTATTCATTACAATTATCCCGCCCTTACCATCAGATTCGATATGGTAAGGAATGTTACATTCAAAAAAGAAAATCAATTCTTCTGTAAAAAGTTTCCTAATAGCTGTTTTTTTCTTTCCCTTTAAGGTAAACCTTTCGCTAAAGTCATGAAACTTTTTAAATTTAATTTCATTTTGGTACGTTAGAAAACTCAATTTTTCGTATAAATCTCGCTTCTCCAATGTGAATGCAGGAATTGATTCCGACACTTTTAAGTAAACAAAGGTACTATGCAGGTCTTCCCTTGCTATAAAAGCACCTTCCGAATATTCTAAATCGAATAACGTAATTTCCCCACTTTCATTTGTAATTCTGTTAAAGGTATAACTTGGTTGCCTCGTTCTGAAGTAATGAAAATGTTGTAGGAAATTAACATCATAATCGATAGATTCATTTAAAGTCCAATGTATTTCTTCAACGAATTCCTTCAAGAATTGCATGCGTTTTTTAGCTTTCGCATCACGTTCTATAAATGGAATAAACTGAAGAACTCTTCTTAAAGCAAACGGATGCTCTGTGTCTTTATGTTTGGTTTCTAATCCTATAACCTTGAATTCTATTTCATTTAGATCAAATTTATTTTCGAAGGCATTCAAACTTTCAACAACAGTGTGGTCAACAAAGCGGCATTGCTTAAAATCCAGAATCACCTTTCTTGAATTTGTCAAATTATCAATTGCTTTTTTAAGTCTAAAGAAATTCAAAAAAGTACAATAATATTTTATTGTAACTATAGCACGATTACCTTCCAGATATTGGACAACGATATTGTCTGTAAATAAATACCTAACAAAAAGCGTGAAGCTTCTGGCATAAATTATATGTACTATAAAAGTAGTGAGAGTTCCAATTAATATACCCGAAATCAAATTTGTTAGGATAGTGCTAATAATGGTAATTACAAAAATTAGAAATTGTTCTTTACCAATTTTGTAAATTCTAAAGAAAATATTAGGAGCAGCTAATTTATAGCCTGTATATACTAAAATAGCGGCCAATGCAGGGTAGGGGATGTGCTTTAATTGGTCTTGAAACAGAAACACAAAGGCCATAATAAATCCGGCATGAAAAAAATTCGAAAGGCGATTAGTGCCTCCATTGTTTACATTAACAGAGCTTCTGGCAATCACAGTTACGACATTTAACCCCCCTAAAAATCCTGACACTATTGTAGCAATTCCCAAAGCCCTTAATTCTTTGTCTGTGTTCGAATGCCTTTTTTTAGGGTCAAGTTTATCTATGGCTTTAATACTTAAGATCGATTCTATACTTGCAATCATAGTTATAGTAATTACAGCAAGGATAAAGTAGTAGTCAGTAATTTTATTAAAGTTAGGTTTTGGGAAGTGCTGTAACACATCATTCGGCATACTAAGCAAATATTTAGATTCTAAAGGATGCTCAAGAGTAGGGTGGTACTCAATATAGTAGGCGAATGCAACAGAAATTATTACAATCCACATTGGAGCAGGAATCAAATGGAAATATTTGTTACGAATGTTGGAATACAATATCATAATCAATAAACTAATTATTCCTGCAATAGCCGGTTCAAATCTTGTGTTATCCGTAAAAGCTTCAATTGCTGTTTTCGGAAAAGTTGTTAGCATATGAAAGGCATCTCCTGTTACATCCATGTTGCCTAACATGATATGCAACTGTTTACTCATGATAACAATTCCAATGGCAGATAGCATTCCTTGCAAGGCAGAAGCTGAAAAAAAGTTTCCAATATAGCCTACTTTTAAGAATGAGAGAATTGTGATTAAGGCACCTGAAATAATAATTGCAGCAAGTGTATATAGGTAACCTTCATATATGTTTCCATTTCCAAGTACTGTGATTGCGCCCAAAACAGCTACAACCAACCCGTTACCGGGACCGGTAATTGTAACATTTCCTCCTCCCAGAATAGAGACTACAATTCCACCAACGATAGCAGAAATAATACCTGCGATTGGCGGAGCGCCTGATGCCAAAGCTAATCCTAATCCTAATGGTAATGCCACCAATGAAACCACAAATCCGGCAAATAAATTTCCGGGAATAGATTTGAACAAAGAAAGCATTTTGGATTTGCCCATAAATAAATATAAGCATTTTGAATTTCTAATAACAACCTAACTTATATATGGATCATAACAAGATGATTGTATGAGAAATAAAAAAGCCTGACCGAATGGACAGGCTTGAAAAAGGAGCAAATTAATATTAGTGATTTATCACAAATCGTTTTGTTCTTGATTCTTTGAAATCGTTTGATTTTATAGAAATAAAATAAATTCCATTGGCTAATTCGTTGGTACTTATTTTAATTATTTCTTTTTCTTCAATGTGTGATTTTTTAAGGTCAATTAACTCTCCATTAATATTAAATATCTCAATTGAATTAATATCATTAATATGGGAAGTCAATACATTTATTTCTGAATTGGCAGGATTAGGATAAATCATTAACTGATTATTATCTTCCAATTCATCTAAAGCAACTGTTGAAATAGCAAATCCTTCCACTACAAAATTATAAGCTCCTTCATCCAAATCATTATTCGATAAAACTACAGTTCCACTTTTTGTACCTGCTGTGCTTGGTTCAAATTTAATTGCCAATGTTTGACTAGCAGAAGGGCTAACAGTAAAAGGTGCTGCTGGTGAAACAATAGTGAAATTAGCCGGACCATTAATTGTCATGTTTGAAACAACTAAATCACCGATGCCTGTATTGCTTATTGCAAACGTATGCGTAACACTTCCCGGCATTACCACATTCCCGAAGAAAGTGCTGTTAGTTGTTGAGGTAGTTGTAGAATTATTTTGGATTTGATTGCTATTTCCTTCAATGTTTATTTCAGGATTGGCGAATAAATGTGTGTTCATGATAAATACACCGTTTTGTCTGTCTAACGCAAAAATACTTTTACTAGGATAATATGGATATAATCCCCACTGTCCGTTATAAGCGCTTCCGCTCCAGTTGTTGTTGTTTCCCCCACCTGCTGGATAGGTATCAAAATAACCTGCAAGAACAGGAGCGGAAGGGTTGCTGATATCCCACAATTGAGTCCCGTCTTGGTAAGAACTAATAAAGCAATATTGGTTGTTTACAATCCAGGGATTATGAGGGGTTGAAGCAGTAAACTGATTTGCCGTTGCTAAAACCTGTATGTTTGAAATATTAGTCACGTCTAAAACTTTAATAGGCAAACTCGCAGGTATTTCATCTAACATTACCAAGGTTTTACCATCAGGTGTTAAAGCAGTAGAATGATTATATCCTGAACCCGGATATGACGTTAATGAACCTATTTGTAAAAAGGTATTGGAGTTTGTATCAAATTTAAATACATATAATCCTTGATATGCTGCTGATGCAAAAACAGTGTCATTTCTGGCAAAGGCATCATGAACATAGGTGATAAAACTATAATCTTGTTTTAATTCACGAAGCAGCACAGGAGCTGTTGGTGTTGCCAGGCTATACACGTTTAAGCTACTTGTAGTGTTGTTGCTATAGGTAATACCCGAAACATATAATTTATCGCCATCAATCCATGCAGCATGACCTTTCCTAAATAAATTCATGTTCTGGCTCACTAATGTAACAGTTGTTGGTAACGTACTCATGTCAAAAATTTGAAGACCCGTTGTACCTGCACCATTGTCGTTAACGACATAACAATAATTTTTATAAGATTTCATCTCTCTCCAGTTGCCGTTACTGGCAGTAGCAGGATAAAAAGCAGAAACTGTTGGAGTAGATGGATTGGTTATGTCAATAAAATATGTTCCGGTTTTTGATCCGGCGATTGCATATTCTTTATTATTGATGCTATCATACCAACCCCAGCAACCGGAGTATTTTATGCCGCTTCCCGGTTCAGGGTCTATATTGCTGACCAGCGTAAAATTATTTGCAGCAAATTGCGATTTCATGAAGCTACAAATCAATATAAAGCAAAAAGTAAAAATTAATTTATTCATAGTGTTTGTTTGAATACAACAAGATAATACAATTTTATCAATAATGTAATTAATTGGTTCAATTTCTCCGGCAACAACAATTGCTTGAAATATTTGTTTCTAATAATAATCAATTAAATTTGTGATTCTTTGATAAATTAATAAATCATAAGAGGATGAAGAAAAATCTGGCTTGGTTAATCATAATATTATTAATAATTGTATTGATAGGGTATAAACTTATCTTTAATAAATCAAGTGAGGGAAATAATTCAAGCAGTAAGTCCGGAAAAGGCAATTCGTTAGTCGCGGCAAATTATTTTGTTGTTTCTACTACAGAATTAAATAATAACATTTATAGTTCAGGCAAAATAGGAGCTCTGAATGAAGTTGAATTGAAATCGGAAATTTCAGGACGTGTTGTTTCCATTTTCTTTACAGAGGGCAAAGAAGTTAAAAAGGGAGAGCCTCTTGTTAAGCTTAATGATGCTGATATACAGGCACAACTAACCAAGAATAAAATTCAATTAAAGTTAGCGGAGGAGAAATTAGCAAGATTAACTAAACTACTTGCTGTAAATGGTATTAGTCAGGAGGAATATGATGTACAGGAGAATGAGGTTGCGGTGCTAAAAGCAGACCAGTTACTGATTCAATCTAACCTAAATAAAGCGACAATTATTGCTCCTTTTTCGGGAAGGATAGGTTTAAAAAATATCAGCGAAGGAAGTTACGTCACTCCAACTCAATCTATTGCTTCTTTGGTACAATTAAAACCTGTATATGTTGAGTTTTCTTTGCCTGAGAAGTATTCTTCTGAAATTAATATAGGAACAGGAGTTAAGTTTTCTGCTGATGGAATCTCAGAGGAGCAATATGCTGAAGTGTATGCAATTGAACCAAAAATTGAAGAGATTACTAAAACCCTTAGGTGCAGAGCTATTTATAAAGGAGATAAGTCTTTTTATCCCGGAAGTTTTGTAAAGGTTTTTGTAGAAATGAAAAATGATAACAATGCATTAATGATTCCTACAGAATGTATTATTCCAATCTTGAAAGGACAAAAAGTTTACGTTTGTCAAAACGGTATTGCTCATGAAAGGAAAATTATTTCAGGCATCAGAACAGATCAAAAAATACAAATTTTAGAAGGCTTAAAGGTTGGAGATACTGTCTTAACAACAGGATTGTTATCTGTAAAAGAAGGATCGAATCTTAAATTGATACATCGTTAATCTAACATGGATTTAGCTGACATAAGTGTAAAGAGGCCGGTACTTGCATCTGTAATGTCGATAATAATAGTATTATTTGGCGCTATTGGGTATAGTTTTCTTGGCGTCAGAGAATTTCCATCTGTGGATCCTCCGGTTATTACAGTTAGAACAAATTACACAGGCGCAAATGCTGAAGTTATCGAATCTCAAATAACGGAGCCGCTGGAGAAGGCTATTAATGGAATAGATGGAATAAAGAATATTTCATCTTCTTCTAATCTTGGGTCAAGTATTATTACGGTAGAGTTTAATTTAAGCACTGATTTAGAGGCTGCGGCTAACGATGTTAGAGACAAGGTCTCACAGGCATTGAGACAGTTACCGGCAGATTTAACGAGCCCCCCTGTCGTGAGCAAATCTGATGCAGATTCACGAGCCATTATTTCAATGACATTTGAGAGTGATACAAGAACACATCTTCAGGTTAGTGATTATGCAGAAAATGTTATCGCTCAGAATCTGCAGACAATTCCCGGTGTAAGTGCAATTCAAATTTGGGGTGAAAAAAAATATTGTATGCGCATTAGAATTTTGCCTTACAAGCTGGCAACGTATAAACTCACTCCGCTTGATATTAAAAATGCTTTGGATCGAGAAAATGTTGAGCTTCCTGCAGGTAAGTTGGCCGGTGATGCAACAGAGCTAACGCTCAAAACGAATGGTCGTTTATCAACTGTAACCGAGTTTGAAAGTATGGTTATTAAACAGAACCAAAATGATGTTGTTAGATTGAAAGATGTTGCACTTGTTGAATTAGGTGCTGAAAACGAGGAAACAATATTAAAACAGTCCGGTGTTCCCATGATTGGTATTGCACTCGTTCCGCAACCCGGTGCAAATTATATAGATATTGCGGATGAATTTTATAAACGATACGAGATATTGCAACGTGAATTACCCAAAGATTTTAAAATTAACATTGCGCTGGACAATACCAGATTTATTAAGAAATCAATCATTGAGGTACAAGAAACACTGATAATTGCTATTATTCTTGTTATACTAATTATCTATTTATTTTTTCGTGATTGGCTAGTTGCATTCAGGCCTTTAATTGATATTCCTGTTTCATTAATCGGTGCTTTTTTTATTATGTATTTAATGGGATATTCCATTAATGTACTTACTCTGTTAGCAATTGTTTTAGCAACGGGCTTGGTTGTTGACGATGGAATCGTTGTAACAGAGAATATCTTTAAAAAGCTGGAGCAGGGATTGAGTCCGAATGAAGCAGCTAAAGAAGGAACTCGTGAAATTTATTTTGCAGTAATATCAACTTCACTCACATTAGTTGCGGTTTTTATGCCTGTAATCTTTTTAGAAGGTTTCGTTGGAAGACTATTTAGAGAATTTGGCGTTGTTCTTTCCGGTGCCGTATTAATCTCTGCTTTTGTTTCGTTAACACTAACCCCCATGTTAAATGCAAAAATGGTTAGGAAGGATCATTCTAAAAAGAGCAAGTTTTATCTATTAACAGAACCATATTTTAGGAGATTAGATTTTTGGTTTAAAGATTCTATTACAAGTTTTCTCGCTAAGAAATGGATGGCGCTTGTGATAATTGTTATTTCTTTATTTTCTATTTTTTATTTGGGTTCCTTTCTAAAATCTGAATTGTCTCCACTTGAAGATCGCGATTGGCTTCGCTTAAGTTTTACAGGTCCGGAAGGAATGTCTTACGAGAAAACAGACAATGTTATGGATAGAATTTCTTCATTCGTAACGGATTCAATACCTGAAAAGAGAGTTTGCTTAACTGTAACGGCTCCCGGATTTGTTGGTTCAGGCGCGGTCAATTCAGGATTTGTAAGACTAGCACTTGAAGAATCAAAGAACCGGAAAAGGTCTCAACAAGAAATAGCAAGTCAAATAAATAAAAATTTGAGCTTGTTTCCTGAAGGAAAAGTTTTTGTAATTCAAGAACAAAGTATTTCTTCTAGTGGAGGAGCAAGGGGAGGATTGCCTGTTCAATTTGTTTTGCAGAACAGCGACTTTAAAAAAATAGAAAAGTACTTGCCGCTCTTTTTAGAGGAAGTTAGTAAGAATCCAACTTTTGAAGGAGTAGATGTAAATCTAAAGTTTAATAAACCGGAGGTAATTATTGAGATAGAGAGAGAGAAAGCCATAACACTTGGGGTATCAATTGCTGATGTTGCACAAACGATTCAATTAGCATTAAGTGGCCAAAGGTTTGGATATTTCATCAGAGATGGAAGACAATATCAGGTAATTGGACAAGTTGAAAGAAGTAAGCGAGACGAGCCACTCGATCTCAATTCCTTATTTGTAAGAAATAATAAAGGTGAAATGATTCAACTTAATAATATAACCAGTTCAAAAGAGAACAGTGCCCCACCGCAATTGTATCATTACGACCGTTTTCCTTCTGCAACAATTTCGGCAGGTTTAGCACAAGGAAAGACAATTGGAGATGGAATTATAGAAATGAAGAAAATTTCGTCAAAATTATTGGATGATTCATTTCATACATCTCTTACTGGAGCCTCTCGAGATTTCCAAGAAAGTTCTTCGAATACTTTATTCGCATTTATCCTTGCACTTGTTTTGGTTTACTTATTATTAGCAGCGCAATTTGAAAGTTTTTTAGAGCCGGTAATTATTATGTTAACAGTACCAACTGCATTAGCCGGTGCTGTTTTTTCGTTATGGTATTTTAATCAGACGCTCAATATTTATAGCCAGATTGGTATGATTATGTTGATTGGATTGGTAACAAAAAATGGTATTTTGATTGTGGAATTTACAAATCAATTAAGAGCAAAAGGATTGTCAATTCGTGAAGCATTAATCGAAGCATCGACAGCGAGATTAAGACCAATATTAATGACAAGCCTAGCAACCATACTCGGCGCAACGCCCATTGCTCTTGCTTTAGGCGCAGGAGCAAAGAGCAGAATGGGTATGGGAATAGTCATAATTGGAGGTGTGTTTCTGTCTATGGTCTTGACACTATATGTTATTCCAGCCATATACTCATATTTAGTAAAAGACAAAAAAACATGAGAAGGTTCTTCAAAATAATATTTACCTGTTTTACTTTTTCTCTTGCAAATTCTCAGGAAGTGCTTTTGTTAAGTGATGCAATTAAAATTGGCTTGGAAAAGAACTATGCAATACTTTCCGCAAAGAACAATGTAATTATTTCCGGCATTCAGAATAACATGGGAAACGCTGGAATGTCTCCACAAATAGGTATTAACGGAAACTTGAATTTGGCAAGAATTAATTCTCATCAGGAATTTAGCTCGGGTGTTGTTCAGGACAGGACAGGAGCAGGGTCCTCAAATCTTGGCGGTTCTTTGTATGTTTCATGGGTGGTTTTTGATGGAATGAAAATGTTTGCGATTAAGAAGAGACTGGTGCAGAATGAAGAATTAAATAAGCTGCAATTAAAATTGCAAATTGAAAATATTGTGTTTGAGATAATAGTAGGATATTATGATATTGTTAGAATTAAGAGTTTAATAAAAGCGGTTAAGCAAAGTTTGCTTGTAGTTGAAGAGAGAATGAAAATCACTAAAGCTAAACTTGATGCAGGCTCCGCATCTAAAGTCGATTTGCTGTTAACACAGGCAGAAGAAAACAAAACCAAAGCGGATCAATTAAAATTAGAACAGCAATTGGCTGAGGCTAAAGCAAAATTAAGTACAATATTAGTACGTTCCGCAGACAGTCAATTTGATGTTGAGGACACAATACAGTCGAATTATCAACCAGGCATTGAAGACCTTAAAAAGACTTCTGCAAAGAGCAATTCATCAATTAGAATTGCTTTGCAAAACGAGTTAATAGCAAATCAATCTATTCTGGAATCAAAATCAAACTTATTTCCCCAGTTACAGCTTAACGGAGCTTATAGTATGGTAAGAAATCAAAGTCAGGCGGGTTTTGTATTTCTTAATAATCAAGCGGGATTTAATGGAGGAGTTAGTTTATCATGGATTATTTTTAATGGAAGTAAAAATCGTAAATTGATACAAGAATCTAAGCTCGCCGCATTCAACAAAAGATTATTAACAGAAGAGCTAAAGCAGAATATTGATGCAATGGTTTATATTGATTATCAACGCTTGCTAAGTAATCAAAAGATACTGGCGCTTGAAAAGCAAAATTTTGAATCTGCAAAAGAACTTTTATCTATCGGCCTGGAGAGATACAGGGTAGGTAAAGGCAATTTGCTGGAAGTTCGAGAAGTGCAAAAAGCCTTTGTGGAAGCTCAGACAAGTTTAATTAATTCATTATTTGAAGTTAAAAAAGCTGAAACGGCATTGTTAAAAGCAAACGGGGACTTAGTGAAATAAGCAGATTTTGCATATAATAATTGGTTCAGATTAATGCTATCGCCAGCATAGCCAAAATGCTTGATATTTGAAGCTTTTACTCCTTTTAATTTGTTAACATGCTTTTGTATTAGAAACAAAATACATAGTTTTAGATATGGATGAAAGCAAGAGCCTAAGGAATCTTATATCAGAGAAAATAGCAAGAAATGCAATTACCATTTTGTTTAGCACGTTATTGTTGACGAATGTGTTCTCGCAAACAAACAGCTCGGATTTGGAAAAACTCAAGAGGGAGCTTACCACAAAAGATGAGCAGCAACTTTTTAAAGCAAAAGTTAAAATTTCTGCTATACATTTCGCTTTATCAGAATTTGACTCTACTATAAAATATGGTCTTGAAGCAAGGTTAATTTTTGAAGACAATAAGTGGAATGAGAAAAAAGACACATCGTTAATCAATAATTTTTCCAAAGTTCTAAATGATATTTCTTATGCTCACTTATACCTTGGTAATATTGATGCAGCTTATAAAACAGGAAAAGTAAAATTACAGTTCGATAGTTTAAAAAGTAATAATGAAGGCATTGTTAAGGCAAAAAGCTTAATGGGATTTGTTTTCAATAACAAAGGTGACTATCCGTCCTCAGTTAGACATTATCTTAGTGCCCTTTCATATGCTTCTAAGGGAAATGACTTAGAGCTTGTTGCGCAAATAAATAACAATTTAGGTCAGGTATATAATGAGTATGGAAAGCCCGAAGAGGCATTGAAGTATTTCAATAGTTCAATTGAGATTTGTGAGAAAATTAATCATTCATATGGGAAAAGTATATGTTTGCTGAATATAGCCGGCATTTATCTCGATCAGCAGAATTATTCGCAGGCTCTAAACTATACTAGGCAGGCTATTCCGATATTTTCAGGAGATGGTTTTAAGCGTGATTTAGCTAATCTCTACACAAATTTAGGTACAATATTTCAAGCATCAGGCAATATTGACTCGGCATTATTTTATAAAAAACTTGGACTTCAGAAATCTATTGATGTTGGAGATAAAGATGCCATTGCAAATTCTTATAAGGCTGTAGGATTCGCTTTAAATAAAATGAAGAATTATAAGGAGGCAATTGTACATTTTAATAAGGCTCTGGAACTTTCAGTGCCCAATAGATTAAAAATAACTACAAGAGAGTGTTACAGAGGGCTAACTACTGCCTACGCAAAAAGCAAAGATTTAGAGAAGGCTCTTGATTGCCAAAAATTATATTACGCCTACCGAGATAGTATTAGCAATGAAGAGAATGATAAGAAGATACTTGAAATGCAATTAAAGTTTGATTATGAAAAGAAGGAGAATGAACTTATTGCCGAGCAAGAGAAAAAGAATATTATTGCTGATCAGGAGTTATACAAACAAAAAATTGTTAGAAATATCACTCTAATTATAGTTGCAGTAGTATTAATAGCTTTGTACTTGGTTTACAAAAGCCTGAGGGAAACTAAGAAGGCAAAAGCACTTGTAACAAACCAGAAAAATGAGATAATTCAGCAGAAACACCAAATAGAAGAGAAGCAAAAGGAGATTCTTGATTCTATTAATTATGCTAAGAGAATCCAAAGCGCGCTTCTTGCTCATACAGATTTTCTAAACGCTAATATCCCTAATAATTTTGTTCTGTATAAACCTAAGGACATTGTAAGTGGTGACTTTTATTGGGCAACCTCTTGCGATAATCTTTTCTTTCTGGCAGTTTGCGACAGTACAGGACATGGTGTTCCCGGAGCCTTTATGAGCTTATTGAATATTGGGTTTTTGAGTGAAGCCATCAATGAGAAGAATATTTATGAGCCCAATAAAGTTTTTAATCATGTTAGAAAGAGACTCGTTGATGAGATAAGTAATGAGGGGCAAAAAGATGGATTTGACGGTATATTAATATGCCTAAATAAAAGTACAAGTAAGATTACATATGCAGCCGCTAACAACGCTCCTGTATTAATTAGAAATAATGAGTTTATAGAATTGGAAAAGGATAAAATGCCGGTTGGAAAGGGAGAGCGTTTGGAGTCGTTTAGGTTATTTGAACTGAATATGGAAAAGTCTGATTCTCTATATCTTTATACAGATGGTTATCCGGATCAATTCGGAGGTCCAAAAGGAAAAAAGTTTCTTTATAAACGTCTCAATGAGCTGTTAAAGTCTCTTGATCCAGAAAATTTAGCAAACAGGGGAGATAAACTTAATTATAAGTTTGAAGAATGGAGAGGCGACTTAGAACAGGTAGATGATGTTTTAGTGGTTGGAATTAAATTGTAGTTTGAAATAAACGGTTTGTGCGCTTACCAAAGCCGGTTAAAAATTCAGCCTTAGTAAATTAATTTCCCTTTTTGTATGTGGTAATGTATATTGCTAATAGACCCAGTGTTCTTTAATTATTCAAATATTTCTTTTTGCAAGTTTGCCGATAAACGTAAAATCTTTATTGGTAGTTGTTTATTTCGTTTTTTGGAATTCTAGAATTTTCCCTAGAATAAACAAACATCGATAGATAGTTAGCATGACTATTATTAGGCCAAACACGTTATAATAAAATAAAAATATTCTATTTGAATCAGTTGAAAATAGCTTAAATGAAAATCCTAAAACGGCTATTAGTGAAATAGATTTAATGCAATTCTTTAAATGTTTAATAGTTTCAAAATAGTATTCAGTTGCAAAAAATTTATTGAAAGCAGGCACATCTTCGTTAGGTGTGTTTTTTGTTGAGTTATCTTTAAAAGTAATAAGAACAGTTAATATCGTTAGGATGAAGCCAATCATTGTTAAGGAAATGTTAGTTAGGTCACCAGTAAGAGAAAAGGAGTCTAAACCAGAGGGTAAAGAAATTCTATCATTATTAGCGAGTAGAACCAAGGTCACAATGGAGCAGGTTGCAATTAAGTAGTCCCAAATTAATGGCCTTTTAAAATAAACATCTAATATCATAAGGATTCTATGAATTTATCCAATTCTGGTTTAACAAGGTCATACCAATTTCTTGCCTTGGTTATTGATTTCAGGTTGACAAGTAAAATAATTTCCTTTTTACCGCTAAGTAAATTAAAAACACTTTCCTTGCCATCTTCGTCTTCAAATTTAAACATAAATGCCTTAAATGCATCAATATTAAGGCTATTTCCCTTTATTCTTTGCAGGAGATCCTTAATCATGTTGTTTGCGCTTGAATTTAATTCCTTGCTTTGAATACTTCCACCAGGCGATTGAAAATAAGCCTCTATTCTTAAAAATTTTGGTTTTAAAACACTTCCAAGTGTCCTCATGCCAGTAAAATACTTATTACTAACATCAGTTGAAAGCTTACTTAAATCATCAGGAATAATTTTGATATCAATATTAAGAACGGTTTTTAACTTTTTTAGTGTTTCCTCTATTGGCGCGTCTAGGAAAGCTTCAACCTCAGTCGCTTTACTTTCTCTAAGTACCTTATGCGCGACATTTCTAAAATAATATTCAATATCGGTAATTCTTGGACCGTGATGATTGTATTCACAACAAATAACCACTGAGCCCTTGCTATAATCAATAAAAAAATGTGTTTCTTCAGCAATATTTCCTTTTATTGCATCCGAAATTGGAATTAATTTATACCCTTCTTTAGGTTTAATGAGCGGAATTTTTCCAGCTCTAAGAAGCGCTATTGAGCAACGAATTCTTTTTTCTGCGTGCATGATTACGGCCCTGTTAATAAAAATTTCTCTTCGACTTCCTTGTCTTGTTTCATGTTTATCTATCAGATGACCTTGATTTTCTTTTAGTAACTTATTAGAAATATATGTAATGACATTAAAAGTAATATCCTTACTGTTTAATTCAATACCCTTTAAAGGCGTAAATTTTAGTGTGAACAATTGATATCTTACTTCTGTCTTATTTTCTTCCATAAAATCCGTTCAATAAATTCAAGTTAAAGGTTTGGCTTTTTATTTCTGTTTGTTTAACCATTCATTAAAACTTTGTCCTTGAATTAAAAAAAGCAAGCTACTAAATATTTCAGAATCTGTTAAATATAAGCAATGTCTAATCATTGTATATGGGTTCAAATAGTTTGCAGGTGATTTACTTACAATTTCGCTATTGTATTGCTTAACCTTGTTTAAGTTCTGCATCAGACTAGTAGCTAGTTCATTTTGAGTTAAATTAGGTTTTAAGTTTAGAAGTTCGTGGACAAAACCGTCGGCTTTATGCGCCATAAACTGATATGTTGGAAAGTTACTTAATGCAACGGACAGGAAGGAAAGAATGTTTAATGGTTCGTTAGGCTTGCTTTCAGACTTCGCTTTCTTTTCAAATTCTGTCGTTCCGATTTTTATATTATAAAATTCATCATCAGCAATTTCAAATAACGCAGCAAGTCGATTTATTCTTCTTTTTAGATCAGCAGGGATACTTTTCTTATATTTTATCTTATGGTCAAGAACAGACCAAGCATCTTGAATAATTGTCCTAATTTGAACTTCAAATCGAAAGTCTGCAAATTTTTTAAACTCTGGAAGTTTCTTTCTTTCATCATTTAGTTTTAGGTCAATATGCAGGCTTTTATAGCCGAATTGATTTTCTGTGTTGTCAAGTGATTTAATTTTGTCGGTTATTTCTACTACTTTAAAATTCTTATTTAGTATTTCTTGAACTTTTAAAATTTCATTTTCATATAGGCATACTATCCTTAATCCAATTAAATCTGTTATAAAATTTTTTATTTCATACAGTTCACCTTTCTCTTCTAACTTTTGAAGATACTTTCTCTTGAATTTACTTACACACTCTTCCTTATCCTTGACACGAAAAATGATTGACTGTATTTCACAGTCGTCACTTACCAATGAGTTTATTAGAGATTTGAAATATTCCGCTGCATGTTCAAATGTTTTGAAATTGTCAACGTAGTATTTGTAAAATATCTCTACTGATTTTTCTAATTCTGTTGTTGCCATATTCTATATTGTGTCTGTTTTTTGCTGGCCGTTGCAAGTTTAGACCCTACTAAAGATCAGAGAATCTAGCCACATTGGATGAGAAATCTTACGTTTAGGTTAATCATTTCATTAAACTCACTTCACCGGAATCAAATCATTTTCCCAGGCATTAAATATTTCATCCTCAGATTGGCCATTATGAAAATGACATAAGGGTAGAATATATTCTTTTCCGCCTTTTCCGTCTTTTATTACATGGCCGCCAACAGTTGCTTTTTTATAACAAAGCGTTGCTTCACATTCTGTAGCTTTTTTCCCTTTGTTCTTTTCCCAAAAGTCCAGCCAACTAGTATATTCGTCCGGTGGTGTTTTGTCTGCCGTACCTTTTTTATTTCTTACATTTATAAAGCTCATAATTACTCGATTTTCGTAGCGTCATAAACCTGATAAACCCCATAATCGCATTCAGAGTCAAATTTTTTGAGGTCGTGAAAACTGAAATGACCTTGCCATTTTATTTCGATAATTCTTGGTGTCATAATCAGTCGAAACTAAATAGATTGCCTTAAATTATCAATCCGTAAAAACACGTAAATTTAATTTAAGTGTTTCCCGCAGTTCATGAATCCATTAATGCCTATTACCAGGCAAGTCCATTTTTGATACCGAAGGTAATTATTTCACTTTTACTTTTTGACTGGG